>CAZDCN010000270.1:0-4406 GCA_964503945.1 uncultured Caldilineales bacterium | reverse complement strand
GGGCACTTGCGCTGGCAGAAGGGAATGTGGATGTAGAGGGCGAGGGGAGGCATCAAGCCGGGTTTTCAAAACGAAAGCCGTGGCCGCGGACGGTGACGATATACTGATGGTCGGGGTCCAGTTCGGCCAGACGCTCGCGCAGGCGCCGCACCAACGCGTCGATGGCCTGTTCCGAAACGCCCTCGCCGTGCGACTCGGGCCAGACGGCCTCGACGATCTCGTTACGGCTGACCACCGCGCCCTGGGCCTGAATCAAGCGGCGTAAGAGGCGATATTGGGCCACCGAGAGGGGCGGCTCCAGAATCTGCCCCGCCACGGAAACGGTGCGCCGGGTGTCATCAAGATGCAGCCCCGATGACGCGGGCTGGAAAAAACCAGCGGAAACAGGCTCTTCCAGACTGAGGGGCGCGGTGGCCCCGGCGTCCACAAAGGTCAGGCGAAAGCGCAGCGCGATCTGGATTTCATCGCCATCGGTGAGCCGGCGCGGTGCATCGGTGACCGGCTCGCCGTTGACGAAGGTGCCGTTTTTGCTGCGGTCATCGATGATGAAATAATCGCCATCGCGGCGCTCGATGCAGGCGTGACGCCGGGAGACGACGCGGTCGGGCAGGATGATGTCCGATTCAGGCCCGCGGCCAATGGTCAGGCGGTCTTTATCCAGGGGCCAGCGTTGATCCGCGCCCTGGAGGATGAGCATGGCGACTTCTTGTTGAGACATGACAGGCGTGGGGATGCGTTGCGTCAGAGGGCTGGGACGGTGAGGCTGATGGCAAGGGCAAGGAAGAGCAAGGCGGCAGCCACGATGAAGAGCCCCTTGTGCGACCAAAAGGCGTCGAGCCAGGGGGGCTCATCGGTGACGTACACCTCATCGGGCGTGACGATGTCGTGGGTGGCGAAAAGCAGCTCCCGAAAATCTTCCACCGAAGGGGGACGGTCGTCGGGATGCATGGCCATGCCCGCGAGCACGGCCCGTTCCAGCGCGGGCGAGATGTTGGGATTGATGGTGCGTGGGTAGGGCAGGCTGCCCGGCTGCAGAAAGCGCTGGCGGGCGTCGACGGGCGGCTGCAGGGTTATCAAATGGTAGCAGGTCGCGCTCAATGCGTAAAGGTCGCTGCGGACGTCGGTGTGGCCGGTGTCGCCGCCGTATTGTTCCAACGGGGTGTACTGCACCGTGCCGCGGCCCTGCACCACCGTCACCGTGCGGCTGTCGTCGGTGGTGAGCAGTTTCACCAGCCCGAAATCCACCAGCTTGATGCGCCCGCTGGGGGTGAGTTTGATGTTGGAGGGTTTGATGTCGCGATGGAGGACGGGAGGGGTGCGGGTGTGAAGATAGCTCAATGTGTCGCAAAGCTGATCCATCCAATCCAGCACCTGGTCTTCGGGGAGGAATTCGCCCCTGCGCCGGGCGTCGTTGATGATCTCGCGCAGGTCCTGCCCCTCCACAAAATCCATGACCAGATACTCTCGACCATCGTCGGAGAAATAGTCGCTGACCTTGGGCAGGTTGGGGTGATCCAGACGGGCGAGGATGCTGGCCTCCTGGAAGAACTGCTCCCGATACGCGTCCAGCTCTTCCCCATATAGCATCCCCAGGGGCAGCACCTCTTTGATGGCGCACAGCCGCCCGGCCAGGCGCAGGTCTTCGGCTTTGTAAACCGCGCCCATGCCGCCCTGGCCGATGAGTTCCAGGATTTTATAGCGCTCGCGTAGAACGACGCCGGGGGAAAGCAGATCCATGGGGGAGACGTTGGATGTCAGGATGGGGAAATCAGCTTGTCGGGAAGATGATCGGTGAGGAAGGGGAGGAGGCCGCCGAGGAAGGCGACCAGGAGCGCGCCCGCGGGGCCGATTAGGGTTTGCAGGGCGTTGCCGCCGGGGAGCCATCCCAAGGCATAGAGGATGTACAGCGCCTGGGCTCCGATGACGGAGATCAGTGCGTTGCGGGCGACCTTTTCGCGGGGCCAGCGGGCGCCGCCGCCGGTAATGTAGTGGATGGTGAAAGCCAGCAAGTTGGCGATGATGGCGATGAGAAATGCGCCCAGATTGACCCGTCGTCCCGCGTCGCCCGCGCCGGCGGGCGGGGTGGGGCTGGGCGCGGCCATGGGGGAAGGGGTGGGCGTGGGCTGGGGGGTGGGCGTCAGGGTGGCGGTGGGCGTCAGCGTGGGCGTGGGGGTATGGGTGGGGGTGGGGGTGACGGTGGGCGTGGCCGTGGACAGGGTGGCCGGCCCATTCTCTTCGCTGATGGTGAGGATCAGGGCGACCTGGGCGTGCGCGCCCTCGCCCGCGGTGGCCGAGAACTGGAAGGTCCCGGCCCGTTCGATGATGAGCTGCGTGGAAGCCATGCCGTTCACCGTGGGGGCTTGCCGCCGGGGCAGCTCCACCCCGGCCTGCTGATCCAGAAAGATGAACTCCACGGGGGTGCCGTCGGGCACGACATGCCCGTTCTGGTCCAGCACGGGCCCCGCCTCCACCACGACGGTGTCGCCCACTTGCAAATCAATGGTTCTTTCCTGGGTGTCAATGGATTTGAGCTCGCCTGTTTCGGGATCGGGCTGAAGCAAATTCAAAGGGAAGGGATGCTCGGGATCGGGCTCCAGCACCCGGGCCAGGTCGTAATTCACCCCGGCCACGCTGACGGGCAGGCTGCCTTCCGGCTGCAGCTCCCGAAACAGGGTGCGCACCGCGGTCTCGATAAAGGGTTGGGTCTTGCTATACAGGCCGTAATACGCGGTCAGTTTGCCGATCTCGGTGTCGCTGAGGAAGTAGGGCGCGTTGAAGGAAAAGACGATGATTTTCTTATCCCGCAGGATGTCGGCCCGTTGATCCAGGAACCTTTTGAGGGCCGCGGAGCTGGGATAGGCGTCCTTGTCCACATCCAGCATATTGAAGATGATCCAATCGGCGCCATTGATGAGGCCATTGAGCTCGGTGACGCGCTCCGGGCTCAGGGCCTGCGCGGGAGGAACCTGTTCGGGGCTTGTCTCTTGCAACAGCAGCGTGTTCAATTCGATGAACCCGGCGCTGTCGATATTGTCGGGGTTTACCTGATCGCTGGCGTCGGGACCATAGAGGTGGATGATCATGGTTTCCATGGCGTCCACGGGGATGGCCTGTTGGGACGGGCAGTCCGGGCATTCGCGCAGGGGGCGGTCGTCGGTGAAGATGAGGATGCGCTCGGAGGCCAGGGGCGCGCTGGGCAGCCGGTCCGCCAGTTCGGTGACGCCCGGGTAGATCAGGGTGTTGGCGCTGCGCGCGATCTCGGTGACGTCATCCAGCCCCTGGTTCAGGATGTCGGGCAAATGGTCGGGCGTGCGTTGCGTCTCCTGCCAGCTCAGTTGGGGATAGAGCTTGAGTTTGAGGCGGATGATCCGGGCCAGGGATTCATCGACCCGAGTGCGAAACGCCGGGTCTTCATCATATTTTTGCTTGAAATAGTTGATGACGTCGATCATGTTCTCGAGCTGCTGTTCCCAGACGCCATCCTTATCGAATTCGGCCAGGAAGAGGAGATCGTTTCCGGCGAGGAAGGCTTCCTGAGCCACCCGGCGGTGGGGAAAGCGGTTGGGCTCGTAGGCCTGATAATAGCGCTTCAATGCGCGCACGCCCAGCGCGTCGGAGACGAGCACGCCGCCCCGGCTGCGCCAGCCGGGGAATTTGCTGATGAGGTTCTGCTGAAGTTCGGGAGCCAGGGAGATGGGCGGCGTGAGCTGACGGGGGTTTTCCTGAAAGCCCTTATAGCGCACATGGGAAGTCATCATGGCGTCGGTGACGGTTTCCGGACGGGGCGCGTTTTCGGTGACCGCGCGGAAGGGCGCCAGCTCCACTTGCTCCAGGGCGGAGAGGGGTTTCTGCACGGTGGCGACTTCCTGATCGGGCCGGCGATCGCTGGCCCCCTGACCGGGGAAATGCTTGGCCACCGTGGCCATGCGCCCGTCCGAGCCCAGGTGCACGCCTTCGATGTAGGCCTGCCCCATTTTGGCGACCCAGTAGGCGTCGCCGCCGAAGGTGCGGCTGCCGGCATAGCCTTTCAACTCGGGCCGAGGATTGTCCAACACATCCAGGGATGGCCCCAGCAGCATATTCACGCCTACCGCGTTCAGCTCCTCCCCCACGATTTCGCCCACCCTCCGGGCGTAGTCGGGCTCCCAGGCCGCGCCGATAGCCAGATTGTTGGGCAGGGGCGTGAAGCCGTTGATCAAGGTGGTGTAGGGCAGGCCGTCCCCCTCTTGATTCAGGGCGATGAACAGGGGCAGGCCGGGCGCGCCTCCCTGGACCACAGCAGGATTCAGATTGCCGTCGGGCAGGATGATGGGTTGATCCAGATCGCGAAATGCGTAAGTTTGCAGGTCGTTGTTCAGTTGCAGGGTTCCAAGGGCGGCGTCGCCCTCATTGCGGATGTTCCCGTT
>CAZDCN010000269.1:0-4416 GCA_964503945.1 uncultured Caldilineales bacterium | reverse complement strand
CGAGGTCTTTGCTGCCAAAGCCGGCGCCAGCTGCTGCACGCAGGATAGCGGGCATTGCATGTTGCGGGCCCGCCATCGTCACTCGCGGGTTTACGGAACAGCGCTTTCGGCCCCGCTCCATGTCGGAACGCGGCAAAAAGACTTTCAAGGTCTCGCAGACCTTGAAAGTCTGCGAGAAGCCGGTATGAGCAACCTGGCGCCACGGGCAGCCGCCCGCCGATACCGATGAAAATGAGGACACGGATTGACACGGCCTTCGGACACAGATTTTCAAATCATCCGTGTTTTTCCGTGTTCATCCGCGTCCGACTTCTATTTTCAAAGACAGTATAGCACAGCCGGGTGCAGTGGGGCGATCCCTTTCATCCGCCAGGTGAAACTTTTTTCATCCACGCCCGTTCCCCGGGAAAAGAGGAATGACAGTTTGATCATGATACCGGAAAAGGGGTTGACGAGGACGGACGGGGTTGGTATGGTATCAGTAAACCAGGAACCCAGAAAACCACTAGACCAGGAAGCCGGGAAAAGAACGGTTGCATGACGTCCGTCCCACCGACCTCCCGGCCTCTGCACCTCAAAACCCAACGAATGGACCCCAACAGGACAATCATGGCCCGACCCACCCTCTTCACCCCAAAACGCATCCTCATAGCCCTCATCCCCATCCTGATCCTGGCTCCGTGGCTGACAAAACTGGCCCTGGCCCGGCCCGCGCCCGCGCGCGCGGCCCAAACCTCGAGCTGGAAGCGCATCTGGCGGGGTGAAGGCTATCTCTACGACCTCGTGGCGCTGGACCCGCAGAACGCGGTGGGCGTCGGCTCCGACGGCCTCATCATCAGCACCAACAACGGCGGCGACACCTGGCATTACCAGGCGCCCTTCCCCGACCTCACCCTGCACAGCATCGCCGCGGCGGGTCAGAACCTATGGGCCGCGGGCGAAAACGGCGTGGTCATCGCGTCCCAGGATGGGGGCGGGAGCTGGCGGCAGGTGGGAGCCAACCAGCCCGGAACCCTGTACGGCGTCGAATTCCATGACGCGAACCGGGGCTGGATCGTGGGCGATGGCGGCCTCATCCGTTTCACCGAGGATGGCGGTCAGAGCTGGACGGCCCAGGCCAGCGGCGTGAGCGCGCCCCTGCGGGCCGTGGCCTTCAGCGAGGATGGAGAACATGGCGTGGTCGTGGGCGATGGCGGGGTCATCCTCACCACCGCGGACCACGGCCAGAGCTGGACCCGACGCCAGGGCGTCACCGGCGTGGACCTGAAGGACGCGGCCATGACCGGAAGCGTCATCTGGGCCGTCGGAGCTGGCGACACCGTGATCATCAGCAGCGATTACGGCGAAAGCTGGCAGGTGAAGCAGGCCAGCACGGGCAACGACCTGCAGGCCGTGAGCATCGCGCCCGGACAGAGCAGCGTCGGTTGGGTCGCAGGCCTGAACGGCTCCATCGCCCGCACCGGCAACGGCGGCCAGACCTGGGCGCTGGTCGCCAGCATCCAGGGCAGCGAGAAATCGGGCCGGGACCTGTTCGCCCTGGCCGCGGCCAGCAGCGCCGTCGCCTGGACGGGAGGCAGCGTGATCACCGAGAACGACGGAGCCTGGGGCGGGCCCGTCAACCCCCGCAGCTGGTTCATCTGGCAGACCGACAACGGCGTGGATTGGCGGCACAACATCGGCGGGCATTATCCCCGCTGGTTCGACATCGTGGCCGCGTCCGAGGATGTGGCCTATGCCGTAGGCGACCATCTCGTGGCGCTGAAGACCGAGGACGGGGGCTATTCCTGGCGCGAGCTCTATCAAGAACTGCGTTCAGACCCGGACACGGCCGGAACTGCGGATGACTACCGCTCCTGGCTCATGGCCATCCAGTGCACGCCCGGCAATCCCAACGATTGCCACGCGGTGGGCCGCTTCGGGCTGATTTTGCACACGCAAAACGGCGGCCAGACCTGGGAGCGGGAATACGCCCCCGGCTATGGCGGCTATCTCTACGATGTGAACCGCACCACCGCACAGAAGGGCGTCACCACCGGCACCCACTATTTCTTCCACACCAGCGACAACGGCGCACACTGGAACGGCGCCGCCAACAACGACAATTATCTCACGGGCGTCGATCTCGACATGATCTCACCCGATGTGGGCGCGCTGGCCGTGCTCAAACCCTATTACTATGTCACCACCGACGGCGGAGCCAACTGGGGGCTGAAATCCCTGCCCGCGACCTACGGCTCCTGGAAGTTCGAGGCCCTGACCGCGGTGGATGCCGACGGCAACGGCCAGATCGACCATGTGTGGCTGGCCGGATGCGAGCGCGCGCCGGGCGGGTGGCAGCATGACGCGCCCTGCATCGACGGGGCCGTGGTGCGCACCACCGACAACGGCGGGACCTGGTCGGACGTGGTCCTGACGGGCGGCGGCATCCCCAGCCTGCTGGCCATCGACATGGCGGATGACCGCGTGGGCTGGGCCGTGGGCGAAAACGGCGGGATCATTGCCACCGTCGACGGCGGCGACACCTGGCAGATCATCGATGCGCCCGCCAACGGCAAGCTGCATGGCGTCAACGCCTGGAGCCCGGACCTGGCCTACGCCGCGGGGGAGGATCACGTGATCCTGCAATACAGCACGCGGAACCGCCGCAGCGCCAGCGCGCCGCCGCAACAGTATGTGACCATCGACGGGGCTTTGGATGATTGGACCGGCGTGGCCGTGGAGACCATCGATGCGGACAACGCGGACACGGTCACGGGCAACATCTCCGGCCCGGACGACCTCAGCGCCCGGGTGCGGGTGCGCTGGTGGGAGGAAACCCTCTACCTGGCCATCGAGGTTTCCGACGCGAATGTGACCGATCACGACAAGGTGGAGATCGCGATCGACGGCCTGGGAGATGGCCAGACGGGCGGGGATGATCATCACATCACCTTCTGGGCCAAGGGCCGGGTGGAAAGCGACGGCATCGCGGTCACCAGCGCGGCCGTCTGGGAGACGACCAGTTATCGCATTGAGATCGCGCTGCCCGCCCAGGAGCTGGGCGGCCTGTTCCAGCCCAATGGCAGCCTGGGCCTGAACATCGGCGTATTCGATTACGACAGCCACTTCGACCAGAAAAGTCTCATCTGGAACGGGGACTCGGTGGCGGGCGATCCCGCGGGCTTCACCACGGTCAGCCTGGCGCCTTTCGGCGGCGACGCCCGCACCGTCACCGGGCTGCCGGCCGGAAATCTGAATCTGGACGGGGACCTGAGCGACTGGTCGGGGGAGGAGCGTTTCGCGCTCACCTCGGCCACCGCGGACAATCATCAGGGCCAGAGCGTGACCGACGCCGATCTCAGCGCCGATGGGCGCGTCCGCTGGTGGCCCGATTATCTCTTTGTGGCCGTGGTCGTGAGGGATGATGCGGTGACCGGAAGCGACGCGGTGCATCTCGCCTTCGATGGGGATGACGACGGGCGCAAGGGCGGGCCCAATGATTGGGTGATGCGCATCGCCGCGGACGGGAGCGTCAGCGGCGGTTATCTTGCCCTGGCCTACGTCACGCCCACCGCCGACGGCTATCAAATCGAAGTGGGCGTGCCCCTGAGCATGCTGGGCGGATCCCTGACCGATGGCCGCAATCTGGGCTTCGACATCGCGCTGGAGGATGATGACGACGGCGACGGCCGGGCCGAGACATGGCTGACATGGGAAGGCGCGAGCGCGGGCGGCGTGTTTGCCGATATGGGCCAGATCGCGCTCCAGGCCTACGAGACGGTGCTACAGCCGGGCGTCGACGGCTACGACGGCGTCGCGGACACCATGATCGACGCCTGGAACACCACCACGAACTACGGAGCCAACGCCCAACTGGAATGGCGGGCCAATAGCGGCGGCCCGGTCAAAAAAGTGCTGACCCGCTTCGATCTCTCCCCCCTGCCAGCGGACGCCATCATCGACCAGGCAAGCCTGTGTTACTACGCCACCAGCAACGAATACGGCTCCACTCAGGTGCGGGCCTGGCGCATGCTGCGGGCCTGGAAGGAGATGGAAGCCACCTGGGAGCAGGCGGACGCGGTCACTGCCTGGGATGATTTCGGGGCCGATGGCGCCGGTGACCGGGCCTCCTCTGCCACCGATTTCGTCTACGCCAGCGAACAAAACCCTCCCGGCTGGTATTGTTTCGATGTGAGCCAGGATGTCAAGGACTTCATGACGGGCGCGGCCGCGAATTTCGGCTGGCAGCTGGAACCCAACTACGACTATTCCCGCTTCTTCCTGGCTTCCGCCGAATCGGCCACCGTGAGCCAGCGCCCGAAACTCACTGTGCGCTACAACCTGCCCGGCAACGCGGTCTTCCCCACGCCCACGCCCACCCCCACCGCCACCCCCACCCCCCCCCCCCACCCCCCCCCCCCCCGCCCCCACACCACC
>CAZDCN010000268.1:0-4434 GCA_964503945.1 uncultured Caldilineales bacterium | reverse complement strand
GATCCTCCCCATAGCCCAGAGCTGCGAAATTCAGCCGTCCGTCGGGCCCGTGGCACTCCTGGCAGGTGATGGCCTCATCCGCGGGCAGGATGCCGTGGCTGAGTTGGAGGGGGATCTTGAAGGTCTTGGCCTGCCAGGAGCCGCTGTAATCCATGCCCGCTTCTTTCGCCCCCACGGCAATGGCCTTTTCCAGGTCGCCGGTCTTGTAGAACACGCCCAGCTTCAGCGGAATGGGCTTGCCGCTGGCCGCGTCCACCGGGACCGTGCCCTGGAATAGCTTGAAAGGCTGGAGCCTGGCGTTGGGATCGTCGAACGCGCCCGGCCATTGCCCCGGCTTGAGCCGACCGCCGTTGTACCACTTGTAGATGGGGGCCACGCTATTGGCCGGAGCCACCTCATCCACCGGCCCGTAAAGCTCCTTGATGGGGTCATAGACCGGCTCCGCGGTCCAGTCCCGGGTCATGAGCCCGCCCGTGCTGCGGATGTGGCAGGTGCGGCAGTCCAGCCGGGTGTGTTTTTTATCGATGAGGGGATTTTTGTGGGGGGCGTCGGTGTGGCAGGACTGGCAGGTGAGGCGCTCCTCATAATCGCGGCTCCACAGGGTGGGCGCGTAGCCGTACACCTTGTGGTCCTGGCCGCGATGACAATCCACGCACACCATGCCCTTGTCCGCGTGCACATCCCCGGTGGCTTCCTCCGCGTGCTTGTCCGCCACCGGCGCGAAATCCACGCCCCGCTTGTAGAGCTTGCCCCCGCCCGCGTTGAGATGGCAGCGCAGACAGGCCTCGGCCGTGGGTTTGGCCGCGCTGCGGGCCGCGGCCAGGCTCGTATCCCCCGGCAGCACCCAATGGCCCTGCTCATCCTGCTGCGGATAGCGGACGTTCATGTCATACACTTCGGCGTGGCAGATGAGGCAATCGATTTTGGCTTTGGCCTCGGGCGATTGCGCCTCGGGCGCGCCGGGCATGACCCCGCCGCCGATGTGACAGCGACCGCATCCGCCCGCGATCTTCATGTCGGGATTGAGGATGCCCAGCCAGTTGATGCGGGCGATAGAACAGGGCAGGGGGCTATAATGGTCCATCTTCTCTGCCCAGGTGTAGTGCACCGAGTGCATCACCTGGTCGGCGTCGTCCAGATGACAGACTTCGCAGGTCTCGGGGCCGGTGTATTCGTCGATGTGTTGATGTTCGGGGGGTGGGTCGGCGAATGCGACGGTGGGGAACAGAACCAACGCCAGGAGGAAGAGCATCACCCGTAATGCGTAATACGTGGTGCGTGATAAAGGAAGCCGTAGGCGACAGGCGTCGGACCGCGGGCGGCGGACAGGGGACAGGGAACGGTAAACGTTCATCGTTGCGACACCTCCTTGGCGGGCTCATGGCAGGCGGTGCATTCGGACACGTCGTAGTCGGCATGGTCCAGAGGCGCGGGATCGATATACCCGAAGGGGGCGTGGCAGGCGTTGCACGCGGCCCGGGCCTCATCCACCGGATGGGAGGCGATGGGCATGGGTTCGGGCGTGGGCGCCATCACCTGCCTGGGGGTCTCCTGGACCATCTCGGGCGCGGGCGTGGCCGTGGGCAGGCCCGGCGGTTTGGCCGGCAGATACGCTTTTTCCACCGGCGCCGGAGGCAGCGTAGTGATGGCCGTCTGTTCGGTGAAGATGTAGTAGGTCGCGATCAGCAGCAGCATCGAGAGCAGGCCCGCCAGGGGCAGATAAAGCATGGCCCGGCGCCAGCGCTCCCGGCCCGGCGGCAGGGGCGGCGGCCACGCGCCCTCCTCAATCCTCTTCAGCTCCAACGCATGCTCTTCCTCCATCTCCTCCAGGCTGATGCGGCCCGTGAAAATGCTCTTGTTAAAATGCTTGATGTGCACGTGCCACACGTGCCAGATGAGGATGGACAGCACCGCCAGGATGGCCTCGTAGCCGTGGGCCATCTTGGCCGCAGGGATGAACTCGCCCGGCAGGATTCGGGTCGTCAGCACCGGGTTCCACAGCATGTAGCCGCTGACGGCCATGACCAGCGTGCCCCACACCACGGCCCAGTACTCGATTTTCTCTCCGAAGTTATATCGGTCCATTTCGGGCGGCTTGGGGCTCAGCCCGAGGTTATATTTGAGCAGGCCGATGGCGTCCCGCACGTCTTTCAGGCCCGGCAACATGGTCAACGGGCGCTTGAGCACGTAGATTTTGTAGCCCACATAGAAGACGTGGAAGATGGAGAGGAGGATGAGCGCGATGGCCGAGATGTGGTGGAGGGTGCGGGTGTTCTCGACGCCGCCCAGCAGGCGAATGATGCTCAGGGACAACCCATTTTCGGGAAACTTCTGCACCAGGCCGGAGATGGCCAGGAGGGTGAAGGAAAGCAGCAGGAGCAGGTGCTCCGTCCGTTCGATGGGGCCGAAGCGGATGATCTCGCGCATGCGTTCACGCATGATCCTCACCTCCTTGCGGATTCCCGGCTTCATCGCCGCCCGATGTCCGCTTCCTGCCAGCGAGTTTATTTTTCAGCGTGCGGAAGATGTCCGTGCCCACGAAGATGGCGAAGAAGCCCAGGGTCACGGGAATGATCAGGTAGTAGAACCATTGCACCGCGGTGACGATGGGATAGCGGTTCCAGTCGGGCCGGTAATGCCCCAGCCAGCTCTCGGTAAAGCTTTCGTTGGCGTCGGGATGGCAACGCTGGCAGGTCTTGACCAGATTCGCGCTCATCACGCTGGAGTTGACGTCGGTGGGGGGCAGGATGCGGTGGGCGCCGTGGCAGTCGCTGCACACCGCCTTGTTGGTGTAGACGCCCGGCTCCATGGCCTCGAAGATCTGCACCGTCGTGCCGTGGAAGTCGGCCACGTAGGTGTCGAAGACGTCGGTGGAGATGTCGTATTTGGCCATCAACGTCTCGTCCCCGTGGCATTGGCCGCACAGTTCGGGCGATTTCAGGCGGAATTCAGCGCTGCGCGGGTCCTGGATTTTGTGGGCGGGATGGCAATTGCTGCACACCGGCACATCGGGATTGCCCTTCAGCGCCTCTTGCCCGTGCACCGACAGCTTGTACTGGTCGGCGATGGTGCGATGGCATCGGGCGCAGGCGTCCACCTGGTCCATGCGGTCCACCTCATGCTTCTCGGCATCCACCCAGAACACATCGTGGCTGCCGTGGCAGTCCGCACAGCTCGCGGCCTCGAATTTGCCCGCGGCGATGAGCCGGGCGTGGATGCTCTCCTGCCGGTCGATGGCCTGGTCCTCGTGGCAGTTGCCGCACACCAGGCTCAACTTGAGCTGCCAGGTGCGGAAGTCCACGTCGGGGAATTCGGGATGAGGGTAGCCGCTGAGGTCGTTGTGGCAGTCCACGCACCGCACCTCCTCCGAGGCGTCATGCCCGTGGGCCGAACGCCCCAGGATGCCCGGGTCCACGCTCAGGGGCAGGACTTCGTTGGAGGGCAGGGTCATGCTCAGGCCCGGCTCCTCGTGGCAGACCAGACATTGGGCATTGGTCGGGCGGTTGGGGTCCGGGCCGTCCTGGGCATGGACGGTGGGAGGCAGGAGGAACAACGCGAGCCAAAGCGCCAGAAAACACAGCGTCATGCGTAATGCGTAAAACGTCATGCGTGATGCGTCATGCGTAAAACGTAAATCCCGACCTCTGACCTCCGACCTCCGACTTCTGACTTCCGATCTCCGACCTCTGACCTCCGACCTCCGACCGCTAACCTCTGACTTCCTGTCGTTCATGGTCCTTCCTCCTTCACAGGCTGGGGGATGTCCTCCGGGGAGACGATGACGGGCGCGTTGGCGGCCCGCTCCTCAGGAGCGACATCTTTGTCGGTGAGGAAGAGGTCTTCCTGTCCATGACAACTGTTGCAGGTCTTGTTCTGCGGGGTGATGCGGCGCACGTTGTGGGGGGTGGTGAATTTCCAGGTGGGCAGGTTGTCGAAGTCGGGCAGGAGATTGTCGCCGTAGTAGGCGAAGAGATCGGGATTCGCGGGCGCGTGGCGGAGCAGAACCCAGTCCCAGGGATGTCGGTCGCTCTTCACCGGATTCTTCCCGATCTTGAAGGTCATCTGCGAGGGCTCGGTGGTGAAGTATTTGATGCCTTTCTCGTCGATGCCGGTGTGGCAGCCGAAGCAGCTTTTGTACTCCCCGGCCGCGTGGCAGGTCTGGCAGGCCATGGTTTCCAAATGCTTCTCTTCGTGCTGTTCGACGCCGTCGCCCGGCTGCACGTCCTCGTGGCATTGGATGCAGGTGGGTGCGGTGGGGTCGTCGTAGCGCGTGCCGCCGTGGCTGCCGTCGTGGTAGGCCGCGTCATCGGTGTGGCATTCGCTGCACAGCATGCCCTCCTTTTCCCAATGGATGTCGGGAGGGACGCCCTCATGGTTGCCTTTGTAATCGTCGGCGATGCGGGCGCTGTGGCAGCCGCCGCAGGTCAGCCAGAT
>CAZDCN010000267.1:0-4435 GCA_964503945.1 uncultured Caldilineales bacterium | reverse complement strand
AAATTATCCGTGTTTTTCCGTGTTCATCCGTGTTCTTTTTATTTTCAAAGCAGCCGGTCTTCGTGCAGGCTGATGAGATCCGCGAGCTCGTCGTCGGAGAGCTGGGCCAGCCAGCCTTCGTCCGCGCCGATGATGGATTCGGCGAGCTGGCGTTTGCGCTCCAGCATCTCCTGGATGTTCTCTTCCAGGGTGCCCGCGGTGATGAATTTGTGGATCTGCACGTTGCGCGTCTGGCCGATGCGGAAGATGCGGTCCGCGGCCTGTTTTTCCACCGCGGGATTCCACCAGCGGTCGTAATGGAAGACGTGGTTGGCCGCGGTCAGGTTCAGGCCCAGACCGCCCGCTTTGAGGGTGAGGATGAAGATGGACGGGGCGTGGGGGTCTTCCTGGAAGCGGTTGACCATCTCCTGGCGTTTGCCGCCGGGCACGCCGCCGTGCAGGTAGAGCACAGGCGCATCCAGGGCCGCGGGCAGATAATCGGCCAGGAGGTAGCCCATCTCCGCGAACTGGGTGAAGATGAGGGCTTTGTCCCCTACCTCCAGCAATTCTCCCAGCATGGCGGTGAGCCGGTCGAGCTTGCCGCTGCGTCCGGCCAGCGGTTCTTTGGGGATGTGGTTAGGGCTGATGTGGTACAGGTATTGCACGGGGTGGTTGAGGATTTGCTTCAGTTTGGTGAGCAAATTGAAGACGTGGATGCGACGCTCGCCCCCGCGCGCGTCCGCGATGCGAGGCAGGCCTTCCTCCACCACCTGCTGATACAGCTGGGCCTGCTCCTCGGTCAGGGTGCAGAAGACGTCCATCTCCAGCCGTTCGGGCAGGTCTTGAATGACGTTGGGGTCGGTTTTGAGACGGCGGAGGATGAAGGGGCGCACCATGCGCTGCAGGCGGGCCAGTGCGATGGCGTCCTGATAGTTTTCGATGGGCAGGGCGAATTCTTTGCGGAATTTGGAGCGGCTGCCCAGATAGCCGCGGTTGGTGAAGTTGAACAGGGACCAGAGCTCGGACAGGCGGTTTTCGATGGGCGTGCCCGTGAGCGCGAAGCGATAGTCGGCCTGGAAGGCGTTGACCGCGCGGGTGATCTGGGCGTTGGGGTTTTTGATCATCTGCGCTTCGTCGAGGATGACGCCGAACCAGGTTTGTTGGCTCAGCAAGTCGGCGTCGCGGCGGGCCAGCGCGTAGCTGGTGAGGACGATGTCCTGATCCCGCACCGCGTCGAAAAAGGCCTGACCGCGGGGCCGATCCGGGCCGTAATGGGTGTACACTTTCAGCGTGGGGCCGAAGCGGAGGATCTCCCGTCGCCAGTTGCCCAGCAGGGAGGTGGGGCAGACCAGCAGCGTGGGCGCGGGCAGGGTCCCGCGTTCCGCCTGTTCTTGCAGCAGAAAGGCGATGGCCTGCACCGATTTGCCCAGCCCCATGTCGTCGGCCAGGATGGCGCCCAGCCCCCGGTGATAGTGCTCTTCCAGCCAGGCCGCGCCATAGCGCTGGTAGGCGCGCAGATGGCCTTGAAGGCCCGGGGGCTGGGGCGCATGGTGCAGGGTCGCATCCCCCACCGTCAATCGTTTTAACAGCGTCGGCAGCCATCCGCCCAGATGCACATCGTGCACGGGCAGGCCCGAAATCCGGGTGTGTTCATCGAAGGCCAGCGCCACCCGGATCCCATGCAACAGGCTGAGCCTGCCCTCGAAGGTGTGACGCTCCCAAAAGCGTTCGGCCGCCTCGATCTGTTCCGGGTCCAGCCGCAGCCAGCGGCCATTTTGCTGCACCAGGGGGGAGCGCAGATTGACCAGCTCGATGAACGCTTCCCGGGTCAGCGGCGTGTCGCCCAGAACGAGCTCCCATTGGTAAGCGATGGGTTTGTCGGGGGCGCCGTCCTGGGTGATGTCCACGGGTTCGGGCGTGAGGGGGTTGAGGTGCAGTTTGAGCCCCAACCGGGCCTGGGCCCGTTCCCACCAGGCGGGGAGGATGATGCTGAATCCGCTCTGTTTGAGCAGGGGAACCGCCTCGCGCAGGAATTGATAGACCTCGGTGGTGGTCAGGGTTACGCCCGTGGGCGCGGCGGAACGCAGGCTCTTTTCGATGGGAGGAAAGATATTGGCGGCTAATCCCAGCCCCTCTAACAATTTCTCCTGCGGATAATCAAAACGAAGCCCCTGACTGATGAGGGTTTCTTCCTTGGTCTGCCAGACCTGGGCGGCGGGCACGAGGATGTTGGGGTCGGTGCGAGAGCGCAGATAATAGCGCAATTCCCAGCCGCCCGGGGGCACGTGCCACATGTTATCCTTGGCCGGGGAAGGGGGCGGCGGCTCCAGTTTGAAGGCGATGGCGTATTGGGTGCTGCCGGCGGGAAGCAGGTTGCGCTGCCAGTCTTCGACCTGGGAAACCAACCGCCGCAGGCGTTCATCCGGGGGCCCGATGACCGGCTCCGGGCGAATCAGGGCCTTGAGCCACAATCCCACGCCGTTGCTGTCGTGGAGATAGGCGATATGATGGGGCGCTTTCTCACCCCATGTGCGGGCGAGATAATCCACCGCGTGGGAGAGGAATGCGTGGAGGATTTGAACTGAGGAGCTCTGTTCCCCATCGTCGCTCCAGGCCGCCCGACACACCGGCGGCATGGCTTCGGCCAGTTTGTAGAGCTTTTCCTTGACTTCCGGCGCCTCGAAGACGATGCGCCAGCGGGCCTCGACCTGTTCGCGATGCAGCAGGATGGTGGGGACGTAGTCTTGATGGGCGAGGATTTCCAGGGCCAGCATCAGGGCCCGCTGCCAGAAAAGCAGGTCTCTGCCGAGGATCAGGTGTTCGGGACAGTCGCAGGAGGCGAGGCCGCGCAGGATGTGGAGGGCGCTTTCGAAGGGCACGCGCGTGCCCTGAATGATCCAGGGCTCCAGCCGCGGGTCTTTCAGGTCGATATCCCAGCTTTGGGGCAGGGCGGGGGAGGGGAGCGGCCCGGTGCGGGTGGAGGGCAGCCACAGGGTGAACGCCTCCGTTCCCTGGGTGATCAACGATGAATCGAATCGGCGCAGTTGCTGGGCGATGAGGGATGGAGGGGTCTGGGCGAAGGGATGGGGCCGCGGTTTGGGCCGTGCGGGGCGCCGCCCGCGCGGGCGTTTGGGCGGGGGCGCGCTGGCGTCTTCCGCCCAGAACAACAAGCGCGCGTCATCGCCTGCACTGCTGGCGGTTTGCCAGTGCAAGTGGAGGACGAGGTTGGAGATCGCTTCAGTGGGCGAGAGCTGAAGGGTCCCCGAAGACGCAAGGCTCACGAGATCGATCCTTTTTCAAGGAATATGGCTGTGCAACACGTCCCCAAAAACGAGCATAACACGGGACTTTGTAGCGGCGCGCCATCGGCGGCTTTTGCCAGCTACCATGACAGGGTGTGCGTCGCACGTTTTTCAGACAGCGGCGAGAGGATGGCTACTGTGTGAGCGCGCGGATCGTCAAACGACGAAAGACCCAAGCAAACGGCTAGATTATTGCTCCGTGCACCAATAGCATCGCCAAACGGAGAAAAACTGCTGATGCCATTACCAAGGGGTATTATCCCTGATTTTTAACTTTTTGACAAATTTTTAGATCACGCTATGGGAGAACACACCGGGTTCCCATCAAATATCAAACGGATGAGGCTCGCCCCGGTAGATGTTATCGAGGATGGCCATCTCGCGGTCATGGATGGCGTTGAGGAATTGGTCGGCCTTGTCCATGCGGCGGAACGCGTTGTAGCCGTTTTCCAGAAAGTCCTGAAGTTCATGCCACCCCGCCCGATACGCGGGCCCTCGGGCCAGACGCAACGTCCAGCCGATGACGCGATGCCGCACCAGGTTCTCCAGGTCCCGACCGATATCCACGATCATCTCGATCTGCTTCACCCGGTCATCGTAGTTGTCGCACAGACAGTAGGCCTCCGCGTATTGCTCTTCGGAGATGCTGTCGGTGACGCCCACCTGGTTCAGCAACGCGTCCAACAGCTTCGCGTCCAGCTCCTCGGTGAGGTTGTTGAGCTCGATGGCTTTGGTCAGGGTTTTCAGCGCCCGCGCGGGGATAATTCGAGACATGAATTCGTGGATGCGCAGGATGTCTGCATTGCGCTGACTGAAATCCTTGGGCGCGTAGATGTCGTCCAGGAAGAAGCGGCACGCGGGCTCGTAGCGGGGATCCGCCAGGAAATCCGCGTAGGTGCGGGCCAGACGCCGGGCCTGCCAGGCGCGCAGCATGGCCATCTCGGGCGAGAGGCCCCCGCCCTCGACGCGTTCGCGGCTGAGCTTGTCATGTTGGCGCAGGGCCGCCACCAGGCGGGCCGCATCTTTGGGAGAGAGCGCTTCGGTCATGGTTGGGATGAGGAGAGGGGCTGCTTCGTAAATAGGCCTCTGCCACGTCATTCTGAGGGAGCGTAGCGACCGAAGAATCCAGCAAAGCGCACTCCGGCGCTCGCTTC
>CAZDCN010000266.1:0-4440 GCA_964503945.1 uncultured Caldilineales bacterium | reverse complement strand
CTATTTGTGTCCTCTATCTGTGGTTCTCCCTGCCCGTGGGTTATTTGCGAAATAACAACGCCCGGACGAGGGAGTCGCCCGGGCGTGGGTGATGGTTGACGGAGAGGATCGGCCTACCGGCCCAGCTTCTCGCGGGCGGCCTCGGTCATGGCGGGCACGACTTCGAAAAGATCGGCCACGATGCCGTAGTTGGCCACGCTGAAGATGGGAGCTTCGGGGTCTTTGTTGATGGCCACGATGATCTTGCTGGAGCCCATGCCCGCCAGATGCTGCACCGCGCCGCTGATGCCGGCGGCGATGTACAGATCGGGGCGGACGACCTTGCCGGTCTGGCCCACCTGATGGTCATAGGAGATGAAACCGGCATCCACGGCTGCGCGAGAAGCGCCCACGGCCGCGCCCAGCACGCCCGCGAGCTCGCGAATCAGATCGAAGCCCAGCTCGGGGTCCTTGGCCACGCCGCGGCCGCCGGAGACGATGATGCTGGCTTCGGTGAGGCTGACCTCGCCCTTCTCGGCGCGCTGCACCTCCAGCACCTCGTAAGGGCTGTCCGCATCGGCCGGGTCCACCAGCGCCACCTCGGCGCTGCGACCTTCCGCTTTTTCGGCGGGAGCGAACGCGCGCGGGCGCAGGGTCGCGATCTGGGGCGAGCCATCCACCGTCACATCCACCAGGATGTTGCCGGAATAGACGCCCCGAACGCCTTTCAATTTCCCATCCTCCAGACTCAGCTCCAGCGCGTCGGCGATGACGCCCGCGCCCAGGTCCGCGCCCAGGGCCGCGGCCAGGTCCCGGCCATTGATGGTGTGCGAAGCCAGGAACGCGTCCGCGCCGCTCTGGGCCAGCACATTTTTCACATCGGCCAGGCATCGCTCCAGATCGAAAATGGCGCGGGTCTCATCCTCGATGGAGTAGACCTTGCCGGCGCCGCGGGCCACCGCTTCTTCCGTCACGGCGCCGATGCGATCGCCAATTACCAAAGCTTCCACATCGTCGCTGAGGCTCAGGGCCGCGCCCAGGGCCTCCCAACTGCTGGCGACCGCGTCGCCCATGTCGGTTTCGATGTAAACCAGGAATTTCATGACGCTTTCCTCCTTACAGCACTTTTTCTTCGAGCAGCGCATCGATGAGCGCGGCGGCGGCTTCTTGCGGCGTTCCCTCGAACAGCTTGACCTTGGCCTCCCGGGCGGGCGGTTTGCGGAAGTTGCTCATGTGCACCACGGGCGCGGGAACGTCCACGCCCAGGTCTTCCGCGGTCAGCTCGGGGATCTTCACGCGGGCGGCTTTGCGGATATTGATGAAGGTGGGATAGCGCGGCTCGCCGATCTCCTTGATGACCGAGATCACCACAGGGGTGGGGGCTTTCACCGTGAGGCGGGATTGGCCCACCGCGCGCTCCACGGTGATGCTCTCCTCGGTCAGCTCCACTACTTTGGCGACGCCGGTGAGCACGGGCCAGCCCAGCTTGCGGGCCAGGGCGATGGGGGTCAGGCCCGAATTCCCATCGACGGTCATCTGGCCCATGACGACGACATCCACATCGCCGTCGTGTTTGACGGCTGCGGCCAGCAATTCGGCCGCGATGTTGGGGTCGCTGTCGCCGGCGACATGCACCAGGGTGGCGTCCTTGCAGCCCATGGCCAGGGCGCTGCGCAGCGCCTCGATCGCGCCCTCATCACCCACGGTGATGGCGCCGGTGATTCCGCCGTAGTTTTCCATGAGCTGGAGGCCCGCCTCGATGGCGTGCTCATCCCACGGATTGACCACGAGATTCACGCTCAGCTTCCCGGACGCGGCTTCTTCCGGCGTGATCTTGGGAAGCTCCGCCGTGTCCGGCGTTTGTTTGATGCAAACCAGATAGCGCATATTGCCTCTCCTTATTTGGGTCGAGATGAATGCGTTGATGAAACGCGAGGCGCGGAGCCAGCCCCAGTCGTCGGGCCCTCCGTCCTCACGATGTTGGCAGTTGGATTCAAACCCCTTTTGAGGGAATGGCTCACGTCGAAAGCTGGCGCCACGGGCGGCTGTCCGCCGATGCCGATGAAAATGGGCACGCGGAGGACGCGGATGCTTCGCAACGCGGCTCGGCACAGATCATTTTTCTGATTGTTGTTTTCATCTGCGTTTATCCGCGTTTTATCCGCGTGATCTGCGTCCTCCAAATTGGTTTTCAAAGCAGCTCCCCACGCGAAGATCGAGCCGATTGGCGGGATCGGCGTCGTCCAATGGAAACCCTTCTTCGGGCCGGAATCGAGCATGACGTGCATCGTTGCAGGGCTGTTCGATGTTCAAGAATGGCGCTTGTATGAAAGCCATTATACAAATTCATGACGCAGTGCGCAAAATCGCCATGCTCCCTTTGCGCCGCGCGCCAACTCCCGCCCGCGGACTTCTGCGCGTCTGGCAAAGCGAAAACCAGGCCGAAATTCAGGTGCGCTAACAGTTCCCAAAAAATCTCCCCCGCTGGGCGGGGGAGTTAAAGTCAATCTTCGGATGGTTCGGCGTCGCCGCCTGCTGCCTGTTGTTGCTGGGCCAGCTTCTGCTTCTCTTCTTCCACCAGGGCCCGGCGCAGCAGCTTGCCCACCGCCGACTTAGGCAGCTCGGTGCGGAATTCCACCAGTTTGGGCACCTTGTAAGGCGCCAGGCGCTCCTTGCAGAAGGCGATGATCTCCTGCTCGGTCGCGGTCTCGCCCGGCTTCAGCACCAGGAAGGCCTTCACCGTCTCCCCGCGTCGGGGGTCGGGCACGCCCACCACCACGGCTTCCTGCACTTTGGGATTCTCGTAGAGGACCTCTTCCACCTCGCGGGGGACGATGTTGTAGCCCGAGGCGATGATCAGGTCCTTCTTGCGGTCCACAATGTAGAAATAGCCGTCCTCATCCATCTTGGCGATGTCGCCGGTGTAGAGCCAACCCTCTTCGTCCTTGACCTTGGCCGTTTCCTCGGGCCGATTCCAGTAGCCTTTCATCACCTGCGGCCCGCGCACGGCTAGCTCGCCCTCCTCGCCCACGCCCAGGGTGCGGAATTTGCCCGTTTCGTCCGGGTCCAGCGAGACGATGCGGGCCTCCACGTCGGGGAAAGGGAGGCCGATGGAGCCGACCTTGTAGAGGCCGTAGATGGGATTGGCGTGGGTCACGGGGGAGGTTTCGGTGAGACCATAGCCCTCGCGCAGCTTGCCGCCGGTCATCGTCTCGAACTGTCGCTGCACCTCCACGGGCAGCGGCGCGCCGCCCGAAATGCAGACCTTGACCGAGTGGAGGTTGTAGTTCTTGACATTCTTGTGGTTGATGATGGCCACATAGAGCGTAGGGACGCCCGGGAAGAGGGTGACGCCCTCCTCCTGGATGATGGTCATCAAAAGTTCGATGTCCCGGGGATCGGGCATGAGCACGAGCTTGCCCCCCACATAGAGGCTTTCCAGCATCCCCACGGTCATGCCGAAGACATGGAAGAAGGGGATCGCCCCCATGAACACCTCTTTGCCGTGGGCCATGTCGGGCACCCAGGCATCGATCTGCATCACATTGGCGATGAGGTTGCTGTGCATGAGCATGGCGGCCTTGGGCGTGCCCGTGGTGCCGCCGGTGTACTGGAACAGCGCCACATCGTTGGCGTCCACCTCCACCTGGGGGGGATTGGGTGGATTGTTGGCAATCAGGGTCTTCATCCAATAGACGCCGTCCCCCTCCCGCACATCCACCCAACTATCCTTCATGCCCTTCTTCAACAAAGCGGCGTACACCGGGTTCATAAAATCGTTCAGGTGATAGATAATCACCTTTTCGACGCCGGTTTCCCGCTGAATTTCCTGCAATTTAGGATAGAGATTGTTCCAGATGACCACAGCTTTCGCGCCCGAATCATTGAACTGATGGCGCATCTCCCGGGAGGTGTAGATGGGATTCGTGTTGACCACGATCGCGCCCAGCCGCACGATGGCCAGGAAAGCGATGACTGTGCCCGGTGAATTGGGGATCTGCACCGCCACCCGGTCCCCTTTCTGGATGCCCATGCCCGCCATGGCCGTCGCCAGCCGATTCACCTTGTCTTCCAGCTCCCGATAGGTCATCTTCACGCCCAACTTGAAGCCCAGGGGCAGATATTTGAGGATCATCCGGATGGCCACGTTCTCCGGATAATTCTTGAACGTGTCACTTAGAAAAGTCCAGAGATCGACCTGAGGATAATCAATCGAGGCTGGGACGCCTTTGTCGTAGAATTGCAGCCAGGGTTTTTCCATTGTCCTTCTCCTTGCAAGGTGGATGGTGGGTGGAGCGCGCGTTCAGTCTCATTATATCGAAAAGGCGTCGCCTCCGTCAATCGCGTTGAGAAGCGGACAGCCATTTCAAACTTTTGGAGATCACCCGGAGCTGAAGCTCCGGGCTACGACACGACGCCGGGTGAACCCGGCTTGCGGGCGGGGGACCCCGGCCAAAGCCC
>CAZDCN010000265.1:0-4450 GCA_964503945.1 uncultured Caldilineales bacterium | reverse complement strand
TCGTGCGTTCGTAATGCTGCTTTGCCATGATGAAGCTATCTCCTTGGGATAAAATCGTCTATCCAAATTCTGGATGGGTAAGGGATTTTTTGAGTTGAATGAGCGTCGAATACAGGATGTTGAGCTGCAAAAATGTC
Organism: uncultured Caldilineales bacterium; assembly: GCA_964503945.1. GTDB lineage: Bacteria > Chloroflexota > Anaerolineae > J102 > J102 > M2005. The sequence continues at coordinate 4,313 of CAZDCN010000265.1, read as the reverse complement.
TCAAATCCCTATGTTTTCAGAGCATAAAAGAGGAGCCCGAAACCATGTTTGTCCTGGTTTCGCGTTCCTCTCGTTCTTACCAGGTCTGCAATTCCCTCCGGTCATGTCTCGGCCGGAGGCTTGCGGGCTGTACGGGGCCGAAAGAACAAGCCCACCCGCAAACTTAGCTATTCTAGCAGGTCTGAGAGGAAATGCCAAATTTTGAAGGGACTCAACCGGTAATGGATTTGGCCACGTTCGCGGGCACGGGCGCGTAGTGGTCGAACTCCATGCTGAAGGTGCCGCGGCCCTGGGTCATGGACCGCAGGCGGGTGGCGTAGCCGAACATCTCGGCCAGGGGAACCAGGGCCCGCACCGCCTGCATGCCGTGGGAGTGAGGCTCCAGGCCCTCGATCTGGCCCCGACGGCTGTTGATGTCGCCGATGACGTCGCCCAGGAACTCCTCGGGCGTGAGGATATCCACCTTCATGATGGGCTCCAGGAGGACGGGCTTCGCCCGGGGGATGCCATCGCGCACGGCCAGAGACCCGGCGATGCGGAAGGCCATCTCCGACGAATCCACCTCGTGGTAAGAGCCGTCGTACAGGGTCGCCTTCACATCCACAATGGGAAAGCCGGCGATGACGCCCCCTTCCAGGGCCTCGCGGATGCCTTCTTTGACCGCGTTGATGTATTCCTTGGGCACGACGCCGCCCACGGTCGCATCCTCGAACTCATAGCCGCTGCCCGGCTCCAGGGGCTCGAAGCGCACTTTCACATGACCAAACTGACCCCGACCGCCGGTCTGACGCACGAACCGGCCTTCCGCCTCCACCGGCTTGGTGATGGTCTCACGGTAGGCCACTTGCGGCCGGCCCACGTTGGCGTGCACCTTGAACTCGCGAATCATGCGGTCCACCAGCACCTCCAGGTGCAGCTCCCCCATGCCCGAGATGATGGTCTGGCCGGTCTGCTCATCCACCCGCACCTGGAAGGTGGGGTCTTCGTCGGCCAGGCGGCGCAGCGCGTCGGCCAACTTGTCCTGGTCGGCCTTGGTTTTGGGCTCGATGGCCACGCTGATGACCGGCTCGGGGAAGCTGATGGATTCGAGGACGATGGGGTGCTTGGGATCGCTCAGGGTCTCGCCGGTGAAGGAGCGCTTGAGGCCGATGATGGCGGCGATGTCGCCCGCGCCGATCTCCTTGACCTCCTCGCGCTTGTCCGCGTAGATGCGCATAAGGCGGCCAATGCGCTCTTTTTTGCCTTTGGTCACGTTGAGCAGGGTCTCGCCCGTGCGGACGACGCCGGCATAGACGCGGATGTAGGCCAGCCGCCCCACGTAGGGATCGGTGACGATCTTGAACACCAGTGCGGTGGTGGGTTCGTCGAAGGAGGGATTGCGGGTGAGAGGCTCGCCGGTGTTGGGGTCCACGCCTACAATGGCGGGGCGGTCCAGGGGCGAAGGCAGATAGTCGATGACCGCGTCCAGCAGGGGTTGCACGCCCTTGTTCTTGAGGGCGGAGCCCGCCAGCACGGGAACCAGGTCGATGTTGAGGGTGGCCCGGCGCAGCGCGGTCTTCAGCTCGCTCACCGAGATGTCCTCACCCTCGAGATATTTGATGGTGAGCTCGTCGTCGGTTTCGGCGATGGCCTCCACCAGGTGTTCATGGGCCAGTTCCGCGGCTTCTTGCAGGTCGTCGGGAATGGGCACCTGCTCGGGCCGAGCGCCCAGCTCATCGGTGTAGACCCAGGCCTTCATCTCGATGAGATCAATCACCCCGCGAAAATCGCTTTCCGAGCCCAGGGGGAGTTGAATGGGCAGGGGATTCGCGCCCAGGCGAGAGCGGATCATCTCCACCGTGCGGTCGAAGTCCGCGCCGGTGCGATCCATCTTGTTCACGAAGCAGATGCGGGGCACGCTGTAGCGGTCCGCCTGCCGCCAGACGGTCTCGGACTGGGGCTCCACGCCCGCGACCGCGTCGAACACCACGACGCCGCCATCCAGCACCCGCAGACTGCGCTGCACTTCCGCGGTGAAGTCGATATGGCCGGGCGTGTCGATGAGGTTGATCTGATAGCCCTTCCAATCGGCGGTGATGGCCGCGGACTGGATGGTGATGCCGCGCTCGCGCTCCTGCTCCATGAAGTCGGTGACGGTGGTGCCTTCATCGACGTTGCCGATGCGGTAGGTTTTACCCGCGTAATAGAGCACGCGCTCGGTGGTCGTGGTTTTTCCCGCGTCGATATGGGCAATGATGCCGATGTTGCGGATTTTCTCGAGGTTGCGATTGACGGTCATGATGGGTTTCTAAAGTGCGACGCACTTGACATGGGATGGAACGAACAGGTCAAAATGAAAAACGACGTTGGGAAGCAGCGAAGACGCCGCTTCAGGTGCGTCGCACTTCCACTGCTTTACCAGCGATAGTGGGCGAAGGCGCGGTTGGCTTCCGCCATCTTGTGGGTCTCGTCCCGCTTGCGGATGGTCGCGCCCTGGTTGTTGGCTGCGTCCATGAGCTCGGCGGCCAGCTTCTCGGCCATGGATTTGCCATGACGTTTGCGCGCGAACTGAATGAGCCAGCGCTGGGCCAGAGCCTCGCGTCGCTCGGGGCGCACTTCCACGGGCACCTGATAGGTGGCGCCGCCCACGCGGCGGGGCTTGACCTCGATCTGAGGCATGGCGTTGGCCATGGCCTGCTCGAAGACTTCGACGGGGTCGCGCTTGGTGCGCTGTTCGATGATGTCGAAGGCCTCATACATGATGCGCTGGGCCGTGCTCTTCTTGCCGCCCCGCATCATGCGGTTGATGAAACGGGCGATGGTCTTGTTGTTGTACTTGGGGTCGGGAACCACGTCCCGGCGTTCCGGTCGATAACGACGAGGCATAACAGTCTCCTGTTCTGAAAATAAAGTTGGCTGTGGTTGCCAAAGGTCTTAGCGGCAATCTCGGCCGATCTTGCTAATGGCGTAAAACGTAAAGCGTAATGCGTAATGCGTGATACGTGATGACCTTACGCCTTACGCATTACGCATTACGAAATGGGCCTCCCGCGCAGGTTGGCCGGATACATGGTTTGCAGGCGGCAAGTGGACTTGCGCAGCCTCATGGCATACGCCTGGAGCCAGATGGAGGTGCGTCGAGAGGCTTCGGGCCTGGGACGCGACCCCCAGACATGATGCAAGATGCGGGTCGAGGGGGCACATTCGGCGCTCTTGCGAGCCTTCACCCAGAGGTGCCCACCCAACCTGCATCTTGCGAATTGTTCGTAACATTGATCTCGGTTTGGATGGAGACCAGAACCGAGAACCGATCGTTCAATAAAAACGGTTACGCAATGCGTCTTACTTCTTATCGCGCTTGGCGCCATACTTGCTGCGCGCCCGCTTGCGTCCCTGCACGCCCGAGGCGTCCAGCGCGCCGCGCACGATGTGATAGCGCACGCCGGGCAGGTCGCGCACGCGGCCGCCGCGCACCAGGACCACCGAGTGTTCCTGGAGGTTGTGGCCTTCGCCCGGAATGTAGGCCGTCACCTCGATGCCGTTGGTGAGGCGCACGCGGGCGATCTTGCGCAACGCGGAGTTGGGCTTTTTGGGCGTGGTGGTGCGGACCACGGTGCAAACGCCGCGGCGGAAGGGATTGCCCTTGGGCATCCGCTTGGTCTTGCCGGTCAGCGCGTTGTAATTATACAGAAGCGCAGGGGCCTTCTTCTTTTTCTTCACGGGCTTGCGCCCTTTTCGCACGAGCTGATTGATGGTGGGCAACGTCCTTACTCCTGATCGGTGCTGGATCGTGGGATTGATTTCAAGGATTGCATACATAAGCCGGGCCGAAGGCCCGACCTGCGACTAGTTATATTACACAAAAATCTTTTTTTGGTCAAATTCCCCCCGCCTGTTTTTCACTCCGCACAGCCCAGAAGCCCCCCGGGCTGATAGGACCAGGCTCAAAGCTGAAAGACGCGAAAGCGCCTTGGGTGAACGACGCCTACACGCTCATACACCCCTACGCTCACACGCCTCCTACTCCACCAGCACCACCCACCCCCGACCGCTCTCATCGGGCGCGACCACGCCCTCGGCCTCCAGCTCCTCCATCAGCTTCGCGGCCCGGGGATACCCGATGTTCATCATCCGCTGCAGCGCGGAAACCGAAATGCTCTCGCGCCCGCGCAGCATCTCCACCGCCTGATAGAAGAGGTCGTCCGCGTTGGCTTCTTCCACCATCATATCGGCCCAGGGGAAACGGGCCGCGGTGGGGTCCGCCGGGGCCTGGGGTGCGCGGGCCTGCCACCAGCCCACCACGGTGCGGATCTCTTCATCGCTGAGGAAGCAGC
>CAZDCN010000264.1:0-4452 GCA_964503945.1 uncultured Caldilineales bacterium | reverse complement strand
AATGGCCTGGCATGGGTTATCACTTCTACATCGGCCCCGAGGGGACCATCTATCACACCCAGGATCTGGACCGCATCTCCTGGCATGTGCACAAAAACAACAGCTACACGGTGGGCGTTTGTCTGGCCGGGAACTTCAACCAGAGCATTCCGCCCACCCCCCAACTCGAAGCTGCGGCCTGGCTTATTGCCTGGCTCATGCAGGAGTTGCGCATTCCGCTGGAGAACGTGCTGGGACATAAGGAGTTCCCCCGCAACGCCACAGCCTGTCCTGGCTACCAATGGGATACAGGTGAACGCTGGAAGGACCATCTGCGGGAAGCAGTGGAAGCGGTGCGTTCAGGGGAGAAACAAATAGCAAGCAAAACGCTGGCCCATTATGTGCTGTTTTGGAAGCATGAAGATGGCTGGGCCGAGGAGGATTGGGCGGGTGCAGGCGCATACATCGCCCGTTTCGACACGGCGGCCGGGTTCTCGGAGAAGGACGCCCGGAAAGCCGAGCTGGTGACCATCGTGGGCGGGCCCGCGGGTGTAGGGGTGGATGTGGAAGCTTGGCTGCGGGCTGCGGGCTGCGCAGTGCAGCGGGTGGCAGGCAAGACGCCGGAAGAAACCGCGGCTATGCTCCAGAAGATGGCCCATGAAGGCCGCAAGCTGGCGCGCAGGCTTTAAGTCTAAAAGAACATGGTGATGATTCCATCGATGAAAGACGTTTCCCATAGCAGGCATCTGCAGCTACGGCCAAGCTAACTCGCGTCCGATGGCCCGAAATCGCCGGCCGGCGGTTGGTCCGCGCCTCGTGTATCCTCTGCGCCATCAGGATTTTCCCCCAAAGCTGAGCTCCGGTCATCCAATCCATCAACTGGTTGGGCATCCTGCGCAATGGGGGGAATCCCCTCCCCAGCCTGCAAGGAATCATCTTGTGGAGACGTCATATCCACCGTCATTTCAACTGGAACGCTTGCGGCTTCATGTCGCTCAAGGCGACGGATCTTTTTCAGCTGGACCTGAATGACCACTACCTGGGAATAAATAATCCATAGAAACAGCAGAGAAATCAGTGCGGCGAACAGGTTGAGAAGGAAAAGAATACGCGCTTTTTTCAGGACGAGCCGCGCCTGCAAATCGTTGATTTGGTTTTGCAATGCTTCGAGGCTGCTTTGAATACGGACCAGGCGCTCATCGGCCCGCTGGGCGATGTTAAGGAGCAGCGCCGCCGTCTCATCGGTCAACGCGTCCGCTTTTCCCTCAGCCGCCGCCTGAATAGTCGTTCGCAATTGTCGCAGATCCGCTCCCAACCCGGCGAGATTTTGCAAGGCGTCTTGCAAGGTTTGCAGCCCGGGCGCTTTTTCCTGAAAGTATGGGAGACTGTTCGCCACCCTCAGAACTGCATCCACGCCTGCCAATCTCTCTTGCACCGGTTCCAGCGAGGATTGGAGTTTCCCCGCCGTTGGCGCCAGTCGCGTGTCCAGGCGTTCGCTGAGCGCAACCAGGCCGGGATGATTTTCTTTCAGGTTTTGGCTGATGATGGCAATATCCTGTTCGGTAAGTGCGATCTCCGATCGGGCATCCCGCACTCGGGACAGGGCCTGCCCCACACCCGAATCCGCCACCGAGACCCCACTTTCCACCACGGAGAAAACGGAAAGCGTAACATGGACGGCCTCGCGGTTGACATACCAGGCTCCTACAATCCCGCCGACGCTCAAAAGAATAAACAGCCCTGCGATGCCAATGACCAGGCTGCGCCCGAAACTGTTGAGAACTTTTTTCATGAATCACCTCCAGAGCTCGAAAAACTCAGGAATTGGGGAGATGGGCGAGCAGACGACGTCCCCACGAGGAATGAGCCAGCGCCATGGCCAGCAACGCCCCCAGCGTATCCACCCCGACATCGAACCACTGCCCATGCCGTCCCGGCACAAAGGTCTGATGCCACTCATCACTGATGGCGTATCCCACGGCGATCACCAGCGCCAGCCACGCCCGGCGCCCCGTCGCCAACCACCAAAGAGTCCAAAGCACGCCATAGGCGAAAGCGTGAGACGACTTCTTGAAGATGACATCCAGCCAATCTTCAGGCAGGTAAAAGAGTTTGGGCTGGCTTGAAAACCAAAAGATAATGGCCATCCACAAGAGGGCAAGAATGAGAAATCGATAATCAATGCGACGAGTCATCATCCCATTGTAGTGCATCATTTTTTTGCGGTCAAAGGGCTCAGTCGGCCCTCAGCAAGGTGAAGGAGAAAGTCGCACCCTTGCCCGGCGGGCTTTCCACCCCAATGCGCCCGCCATGCCCCTCGACGATGTGCTTGGCAATGGCCAGGCCCAGACCCGAACCCCCGCCTTGTCGCGCAGGATCAGTTTTATAAAACCGCTCGAAGATGCGATCCAGATGTTCGGGGGAGATGCCGGGGCCTGTATCGCTTATGGCAATCCGCACGTACTCTCCTTCGGGGCTGGCGCCGATGCGAATGCGTCCCCCTTCAGGCGTAAATTTGATCGCGTTATGCAAAAGGTTCTGAATTACCCGTTGCACCGTTTCCTCATCCGCCAGGACTCGCAGTTCCGGATCGTAATCTCGCTCCAGATGCAGCGATTTATGCTCGATCTGCGTCTCCATCCGGGTGACGGCAGGTTCGATGATGGCATGGAGGGGTGTGGGCGCGAGGCGCAGCGGCATCCGGCCCGATTCAATCATGCTCAGGTCCATGAGTTCCTGGGCCAATTGTTGCAAAGTGAGGGTTTGATCCGCGATGCGGTCTAGCAATTTTTGCGCTTTTTTGGGTTTGTCAAAGGAGCCCAGCTTCAACGTCTCCACCAGCAGCTGGATGGTGGTGATGGGCGTGCGCAAATCGTGAGAGATGTTGGCAACGAAATCGCGGCGGGCCCGACCCAGGCGCTGAAGCTCGGTCACATCCTCCACAGCCACGGCAACCAGACTGCCCTCCTCCCCCACAGGAAGCGCCCGCGCCCACACCACCCGATCTTCGACCTGAAACTGGCGGCTCTGCTCCCGCCCCTCGCGAAACGCCCGCTGCACCAGAGGAATCAACGAAGGAGCAAGGGAGAACTGGTCCAGTGCGTTTACGTCATCAAGCCCTGGCAGCATCCAGACCCGGGCGCTGTCACTCATCCACGCCACTCCCCCCTCCTCATCCACCAGCAGAATCCCCGCGCGGGCGCTGATGCGCACTCCGTCTAGCAGCCGGATGAGTCGAGCATTTTGGCGTCGAGCCTCGGCCAAATCGCTTTGCAAGCCCCTCGCGTGCGCGCGTATGCGATGAAGCTCGCGCCACAACCACAACACGGCCGCGACCAGGACCGGTGCCAAAAGCAACCAAACATACCAGCTCATACCCATCGCGACCACTAATCCACAAACCGATACTTCAACAGCGCCCAGATGGCGGGGAACGCATCCTTCCAGGTGATATTCTTGCCCTCTTCGTATTCCCGGCCCGAATAACTGATGGGCACCTCATAGATGCGATAGCCCCGTTTCAGTATCTTAGCCGTGATCTCCGGCTCCAGCTCAAAACGGCGAGCGTGCAGAGGCACTCCTTCCAGCACTTCTCTGCGAAAGACCTTGTAACAAGTCTCCATATCGGTGAGGATGGAGTCATAGAGCAGGTTGGTGAGCAGCGTCAGAAACTTGTTACCCAGCATGTGACGGAAAAGCATGGCCTTACGCGGCCCGCCCAGAAAGCGCGAGCCATAGACCACCTGGGTGCGGCCCTCCAGGATGGGCTGCAACAGAAGAGGGTAATCCCGAGGGTCGTATTCCAGGTCTGCGTCTTGAATCAGCAAGATCTCGCCCGTGGCGTGCTGGATGGCGGTGCGGATGGCCGCGCCCTTGCCCTGGTTCTGTTTATGCACGAACACCTTAAGAATGCCCTCCGCCTCAGCCTCCCGTAAAATCTCCAGACTATCGTCCTTTGACCCATCATCCACGGCGATGATCTCTTGATGCAGATGCACGACCTCTCGGGGCGGGTCCCCGGACATGGGCTGGATCTCCAGGTCGAAGTCATGCATCATGCGCACCTGGTTGATGATGGCGCGCAGAGTGGCCGCCTCGTTGTACACGGGCATGAGGACGGAATAATTGACTGTGCGGGTGGGGATCATGACAAATTATCTAAGCGAGTGGATGCCGTCGGAAATGAAGTTCGAGTGCTCAACAATGGTGCAAAACATCAATATGGATGAAAATGCAACATCGCATGGATCATCAGTTTTACAAAGCAGGCGCCATGAGCGTTTGCACGCCAATAAGGATGAAAATTTCGTCTACGTCATGCTGAGCGACCGAAGGGAGCGAAGCATCTAGCGAGCGAAGCGAGCGCAATATCCAGCTTTTTGCGCTTCGCTAGATTCCTCGGTCGCTTCGCTCCCTCGGAATGACGTGGCAGAGGCCTATTTACGAAGCAGGTATCATGAGCGTTTGCACGCC
>CAZDCN010000263.1:0-4457 GCA_964503945.1 uncultured Caldilineales bacterium | reverse complement strand
AAATGTTGACAAGTAGCGCCTGCATTCGTATAATTGATGTTGGTGAGCCCCCGTGGCGGAATTGGCATACGCGGCAGGTTGAGGGCCTGTGCCCATCCGGGCGTCTCCGTTCGAGTCGGAGCGGGGGCACCATCGCCAAGCGTCGGTCGCGAGACCGGCGCTTTTGTCTTTATGGGTGGGGTTCCGTGCACCGGATCCAGCTGTACGTTGTGCGGACCCATAACGCCCCATCAGGGCTGACGGCCAGATGGCGGATGTCGTCCAGTGAGGGAACGTGGAGCGACCGGGCGTCGTGCACAGTCCATATCATGGAGCCTGCATCCGCGTCTGATGCTGCCACGCCCCGGATCAGTTCATCTTGCACGCCCACCCACACTCCTCCCCCCGGTCCCACAGCGATGTTGGCTATCCGCGCCTTCCCCAAAACTCCGCCGGTGGATTGGAAAGTGTAAGGGGTTATTTCCCCATCGGCCAGGGTCCAGGACGCGACGAAATCGCCGAGCTCGTCGCTCTTTCCGGCCAGCCACAAAACATCTGCCGCGGCCATGTCCCCGTCCGCGATCCACGTCATCGGCATCTCGCGCTCATCTCGCCGCCAAAGCGTCCTCCACTGCAACCCGTCGTCAGGGTCCTCCCAAATGCGCAATAATTCATCATTGGACAGATAGAACACGCTTCCGTCCAGCTCGATGAATTCCCCGAACTCGTTTTGGATTTGGTCACGAGGGATGAGAAGCCGCCAGTCCCCTGAAGGCGTTCGGGCTTCGACGCCCGCTTCCGTGTGGACGATCAAAGCCGCGCCCAGGACGCTGAGGTCTTGCACCCGGGTCGAGCGTAGGCCATCCATTGGGTCCCACCGGCCTGTTTGGGGCTGAAAGCGACTCAAGCCTTCGCTCGCGCCCACCCAAACGGCCCCATCAGCATCCACGGCCATCGCGTTCACAGCAAACCCGCCCAACGGATCTTGCGCCCGTGAGAACTCCGTCACCCGGCCATCCGGGGCCAGCGCCAACAACCTGGGCTCATGGACATTGGACGCGGTCCAGCCTGTTCCATCCCGGGCGAAGGCGATGATGCCGCCCCTGTAGGAGGTGTCGATATAGGGAACCGTAAACACGCGACACGCCATGGGTGAGGGCGTCGGTCGGGGCGTTGGCGTCACGCCCGGCGCGTAGGCGAATCCGAACGCGAAGCGCTCTTTCTCTTCATTGTTGCGGCGTTGTCCGGCAGGAAGTCGCGGGGGCGTGGTGTGTTCATAACCGGCGGGCGCGAGGGCGTACACCTCAAATTCCGTTGGCGGGCAGCCCGCGATAAACACGCCGAATTCGGCGTTCCCCTCGGCGTCGCTGACGCCTCGCTCCCCCACCCGCTGATACCCATTCCGGACATCATCGATCAAAAACATGACGCCTTCCAGGGGCGGCTCTCCGGCATCCTGCACGCCATTGCGGTTTTCATCCAGCCAGGCATATCCTTGGGCCGTCCAGATGCAATCGCATGCGGCCGTGAGCAGCGCCAGCGTAGACAAAACAATGGCGAGCATCGTCATCCGAAGGATGTTCATGGGAGGCGGCGCAGACGCGTGGTTGGCTTTTGTCTTTTGCCAGCTTCGTAAATAACCCACGGATAGGGGGAGCCACAGATAGAGGAGCGCAAATGAAAGTCAGGCATGCGCGCGACTTGCCATGGAAGATTTCAAACCTTCGCAATCAACGATTGTGGAAAAATGGGACATCAACCTTCGTGGTTATGATTCCCAAAAGAAACCGCCCCGTCCAAAGGGACGGAGCGGTGATGCGGGTTAGAGGCTGATGGACGCTCCCATGACCTGGAGGAACTTGCTGATCCATTCGGGATGGGCGGGCCAGGCGGGCGCGGTGACCAGGTTGCCATCGACCACGGCCTTGTGCACCGGCACTTCAACATAGTCGCCGCCCGCGGAGACCACATCGGGCCCGACCGCGGGATAGGCGGTGAGCTTGCGGCCCTGGAGCACGCCCGCCGCGGCCAGGATCTGCGCGCCGTGGCAGATGGCGGCCACCGGTTTGTTGGCTTCGAAGAAATGGCGGGTAATCTCCAGCACGCGCGGGTTCAGGCGGATGTATTCGGGCGCGCGGCCGCCGGGGATGACGAGCCCGTCGTAATCCTCGGGGTTGATTTTGTCGAAGGTGGCGTTCAGGGTGAAGTTATGACCTCGCTTCTCGCTGTAGGTCTGATCCCCTTCGAAGTCATGGATGGCGGTGCGGACGAATTCGCCGGCCTTTTTGTCGGGGCACACGGCGTGGACGGTGTAGCCCACTGCGGCCAGGGCCTGGAAGGGCACCATCACTTCGTAATCCTCGACGTAATCGCCCACAAGAAAGAGCAGCTTCTTTGCAGCCATAGATGCCTCCTTTGGTTTTGTCCTGGGTGGGGTTGGATGAGACGATGTCAACGGCCTTTATTATAGGTTGCCATAACGCATTCGTCAACAGTCGGTCCATCATCCCTGCAGCATCCGGGCCAGGGTTTTGCGGGCCAGGATGTGACTGCTGATGACGCCCACCACCGTATCCTCCTCCACCACGGGCATGGCGGTGATCTCGTGGCTTTCCAGCAACTGGAGCACTTCGGGGATGGTGCTGTCGGGGCGGACGGTGATCACGTCCCGGCTCATGACCTCCGCCACGGGCAGGTCTTCCCGCAGGCCCCGGGCCATGGCCTGGGTGATGTCCCAGTCGGTGACCACGCCCAGCAGCCGTCCATCCTCGACGACCCCCAGCATCTCGTTGGGGTCATCCACCAACAATTGCGCGGCCTGGCGCAGGGGCATGTCGGGACCGATGAGGGTGAGGGGCTCCATGATGAAGCGGATGGGGCGGAAGCGCTCCCGCTGGGTGATGCGGGTGATGGTGATCTGCTCCGCGGCCTCCAGGGGCAGCATGTCGGGGTCCGTCACCAGAAAATCCACCAGCTCTTTCATGTTGCGGCGGATGACCTCCTCCCGCTGGCGGAGGCCCGCCTGCAGGCGCTGAGCGGCCAGCTCCGCCAACTCCTCCTGATGTTCGACCAGCCAGCGCTCCACGGCCTCGGGATCGCCCAGGATCTCGCGGGGGAAGCGCAGGTGGTCGGGGGTTTTGATGATGTGCTCCTGTGCGGCGAAGATGACCCCGCCCGAGTTCACCAGGAAATCGGTGGCGATGACCACGCCCCGCTGCCAGTAGACGGCCCGCTCCATGCGCAGCCGCGCGGCCCGCCGGGCCGGGTCGGGGGAGTAGGTGTTGGCCCCTTCCACGATCATGCTCCAGTCACCCATGCGGTCCACGGTCATGGAGGGATGGCTGGCCGGATCCACGTCCAGATAGCGGGCCACGGGCGCGGCGGGCACGAAGCAGAACGCGTCCTCCCGCAGCAGGTCGTTGGGCGCGTTGGCGAATTTCGTGTCGGGCCGGGGCGAACGGCTGTCCACCAGGCGTTCCAGAAAGTAACGGAAGGTGACCAGCCCATGCTCATCCCGCATGGCCAGCAGGTCCATGATGGGGAGCCCTTCTTCCCGAAAGAGGTAGCCGTGGGCGTCGCTGATGCCGGCGATGCGGGGCGCGGGGTCCATCCGGGCCAGCATCTCGGCCACGTGCGCGCCCACCGCGCCGAAGCCCTGAATGAGCACGGTCATTGCCCTGCGGTCGGGCACGGTCATCTCCCGAAATTGGGGCAGGGCTTTCAGCCGGGGCATCTGTTGCAGCAGGGCGTCGATGGCGATGACCACGCCGCCCGCGGCCGCGCCCAGCTCGTCGATGCGATTGCCGCCCATGTCCACGGGCTTGCTCAGGGCGCTGTCGATGCCGTTTTCGATGGCGATGACCTTCATGTCCGCATCGTTGGTGCCCACATCGGGCCCGGGCAGATAGATGCTGCGATAGCGGCCGATGAGATGGGCGAAGCGGCGCACGATCTCCCGATGTTCCGCGTTGCTCAGGTCCCGTTCGGGCGCGACGATGCCCGCTTTGCCGCCGCCGTAGGGCAGGTCTGCCGCCGCGTTCTTCAGGGTCATGCCCCGGGCCAGGTTGAAGATAACGGCGGGGGTGACGTCGGGCAGCAGGCGGATGCCGCCCATGGCGGGCCTTCCCATGGCCAGATTGTCCACCACCAGATACCCGCCCACCTCCAGGTCTTCCCGCTCATCCCACATGCACACCACCAGATGAGGCCCCAGTTTATCGGGGTGAATGCCCAGGCGTTGGAGGCGGTCCACATCGTTGATGCGGAACTCCATGAAGGCCAGGGGCCCATCGTGGCGCAGGCGATTGCGCCAGGTTTGTTCCGGAAGCGCCTTTCGCAGGAAGGCCTTCATCTGTTTGGGGATCATCGTTGATCACCTCCTGATTTGTAAAAAGCCACGGATAGGGAGAACCACAGATAAAGGACACAAATAGAGGAAACACAAATGGTCAGGTTTGCAGGTGGCAAGTCGCAAGTGG
>CAZDCN010000262.1:0-4464 GCA_964503945.1 uncultured Caldilineales bacterium | reverse complement strand
AGGGCGAATTCGTCCTTGATCATGTGGAGGGCCTCCACCAGGTGCTCCCGCCCCTGTGCGTCCTGGGTGCCGAAGCCTTCGTCGATGAACAGGGTTTGCAGGGGCGCGCCCGAGCGTCGGGCCAGCAGGCGGCTGAGCGCGACCCGCAGGGCCAGGTTCACCCGAAAGGCCTCTCCGCCCGAGTAGAGCTCATAGGGCCGGGAGCCCAGCTCATCGGAGATGATGATGTCCAGGGCTTCGCGGGATTCCCCTGTGCGGATGGTGCGTTTGGTTTCCAACTTCACATTCATGCGCCCGTTGCTCAGACGAGCCAACAGCAGGTTGGCCTCGTTTTCCAGCTCGGGCAGGGCCGCTTCGATAAGCATGGCTTGAAGGCCGTTGCGGCCAAAGGCCTGCTCCAGGGTGCGATAACGATGAAGCTGGGCCCGCACCTCTGCGAGCTCCTGACGCAGACGTTGGCGCTGGGCCCGCACGCCTTCCAACGACGCCAGCCGCTGCCGGGCCGCGGCCAACTGCTCGTGGGCCTGCTCCCAGGCCCTGTGCGCTTCCTCCGCGGCGGCTCGGGCCGCTTCCCAGGCCCGTTTTGCGTCGGGCAAGGCGCGCAGGGCCTCCTCCAGGGCGGCCAGTTCGGCCTCGTCCTCCTTCAAGGCGGCTTCCTCGCTGCGCCAGCGGGCCTCCAGCCGGGCCAGCGCGGCCTCCTCGTCGGGCAGGCGTTGTTCCGCATCCTGCAGGCGCTGCCATTGTGCGGGCGCGTCTTGCAGCGCTTCGCGCCGGCGGCGGGCGCGTTCATGGGCCTGGGGCTGGTAGGCGATCTGGGCCAGTTGCCGCTGGATCTCCGCCAGCTTCGCCTGAAGCTCGGGCTCCGGGCCCGCGTCCAGTTGGGCTTGCAAGCGCTCGACCTGGGCTTGCAGGGTTTCGACTTGCGCGGCCTGACGCCGGGCCTCGGCCAGTTGATGTTCCATTTGCCCCAGCTTGCGGCGCAGGCCGGGCAGATCCCGCAGCAGGGGCTCGGCCGCGTCCCTGGCCTGATTCAGCTCGGCCTGCTCCTGTTGCAGCGCTTCCAGCCTGGCCCGCCATGACGCGACCTGTTCCGAAAGGGCCTCCTCACCCTGGTCATACTCTTGCAAACGGCTTTCAAGCTGGGCCAGTTGCCGCTGCAATCCCGGCAGCCGTCGCAGGTCCGCGGCCGCCTGCCGGCTGGCTTCCTTGAGCGCGCGCTCCTCCTCCCGTAGCGCCTTCTCCTCGGCCTGAATCTGGCTGTATCGGCCGCGCAGGGCCTTCAACTCGGCCTCATACTCCGCCAGCACATGGGCCCGGCCATCCTCGCCCAGGGGCCGATGGCACACCGGGCAGGCGTCGGTTTCGCCCCGCTCCAGCATGGCCCGGCGCTCCTTCAGCTCCTCCGCGGCCTGTTTCAGTCGCTTTTTCTCCGCGGCCTTTTGCTGAAGCAGCGCCTTCAATTCCGAAAGACGACGGACCCGCGTCTGTTCTTCCTCGGCCAACCGTTCCAAGCCCGCGATTTCTTCTTGCAGCGCCGCGCGCTTGGCCTCCAGCTCGGGCAGGACGGCCAGCAGTTTTTCCAGCCGGGCCAGCTCTTCCCGCGCGGCGCGCAGCTCCACGACCAGCGCGGAGAGGCGCTGGGCTCGGGCCTGTTGCTCCTGCTCCAAGGTTTCCAGCGCGGCGACCTCCTGGCGCAGGGCTTCGATGCCATCTTCCAATGAAGGCAGGCGCGCGGCCGCGTCCTCGGCCTCGCCAAGCTGGCGTTTTTTCAGGGCCAGGTTTTTCTCCAATTCGGCCCGCGCCCGTTCAATGGCCCGTTCCAGCCGCCGTTTTTCCTCTTCCAGAGGGCGCAGCTCGGCCAGGGCCTGGTTCCAGCGGGCTTCTTCGGCCTGGGCTTGCTGAAATTCCTGGAACTGGGCGACGATGGCGTCCCGCTGCGCGATGAGCGCTTGCAGCTCCGCCACCCGCTGCCGGGCCCGTTGCAGGTCCGCGTCCGTCTGGTCGTGGTCGCGTCGGGCGCGGGCCACGCGTTGGGCCAGGCGCTCCCGGGTCGCCTGCTGATTCTCCAGGCGTTGCAGGGCCAGCCGGGCCTCCGATTGCTGTCGGGCGCTGGATTCCCTGGCCATGCGGGTCTGCACCTCCCGCACTTCGGCCTGCTTCACCGCGGCCTCGAACTCCTCCTGCCGGGCCAACTCTTCCTCCAGCTTCTCCAACCGCCCGGACATCTGGTCCGCCAGCCGTTGGGTCTCGCGCCTCAGCTCCTTGGCCCGTTTTGCATACGCGTCATATTGGGCCAGATTGAGCACTTTGCCCAGGATTTCCTTACGTTTGGCCGGGGGCGCGGTGGTGAACGCATCCGCCTCGCCCTGTTTGAGAAAGGCGGTGTGGACGAAGGTCTCGTAGTCCATGTGCAGCAGGTCATCGATGCGGGCCTGGGTGGCGCGCACGCCCGCTTCGGTGAGAGGCTGCCAGCGGGCGTCGGCGTCATCCCACACCGCCAGCTCCAGCGAAGTTTTGCGGGAGCGGCGGTCGTATTTCCGGGCCACGGAGTACAATTGCCCGCCCAGTTCGAACTCGAAGATGACCTGCATTTTCCCCGCGCCCGCGTGCACCAGCTCGTCGTGGCCGGCGCGGGCCTTGCCCCACAGGGCCCAGGTGATGGCGTCCAACAGCGCGGATTTGCCATGCCCGTTGGCGCCGATGAGCGCCGCCAGGTGCATGTTGGAGAAATCCAGCGGCTGCGGCGGGGATTGGTAGCTCAGGAAGTTTTGCAGCGCGAGTTTGTGCGGTATCATAGCTGGGAGCTCTGTGTTCCTGATTTGTGTTTTTGATTTTCCACCCATTTTACCATACCTGCCCATGGATTTACGCACATTTCTCGATGAGGCCGCAAATCAAGGCTGGTTGGCAGTGATCCACCGGCCTGTGCGGCCGGAGCTGGAGCTGGCCGCGGTGGCCTATGCCCTGGATGGCCGCCCTGTGTTCTTCGACCACATCGTCGGGCATGAGGGCTGGCGGGTGGTTTCGGGCGTGGCTTCGGCCCGAAAGCATTTCGCCCTGGCCCTGGGCTGCGAACCGGGCGACATCCTCTTCCGCCTGGCTCACGCCCAGGCCCATCCCCGCCCCGCGCCCGTCATCGAAAACGCCCCCTGCCAGGAGATGGTCCACCGCCCGGGCGACCTGCGCAGCCTGCCCATCCTCAAGCACCTGCCCGACGACGCCGGACCCTACATCACCGCGGCCGTGGCCATCGTGCGCGACCCGGACACGGGCCTGAACGCGTCTTATCACCGCCTGCTGCGGCTGGATGACCGTCACGTCGCAGCCCGTTTGGTGGAAAATCGGGGAACCCACACCGCCTGGAAGAAAACCGAAGGCGATCTGCCCATCGCCATCGCCATCGGCCTGCCCCTGCACGCGCTGCTCGCGGCCAGCATGTCGCCCCCCGCGGGGGTCTTCGAGATGAACATCGCCCAAGCCCTGGCTCCCACCCCTCTGACCCGCTGCCTCACCAGCGATTTGCTGGTCCCGGCCGAGGCGGAAATCGTGCTGGAGGGGCGTCTCACCCACCGCCTCGCGGCCGAGGGGCCTTTCATCGATCTCACCGAGACCCCGGACATCGTGCGCCAGCAGCCCGTCATCGTCATCGACGCCATCACCCACCGCCGCGACCCCATCTACCACGCGCTGCTGCCCGGCCAGTTGGAACACAAGCTGCTCATGGGCATGCCCAAGGAGCCGGGCATCTACGCCGCGGTGCGGGAAGTGGCGGATGTGCGGAATGTGCACATCACCCCCGGCGGCGCGTCCTGGCTCCACGCGGTGGTGCAGATCGCCAAACATCACCCCGACGACGGACGCCGGGCCATCGAGGCCGCGTACCGCGGGCACGGCTCCCTGAAGCATGTGGTGGTGGTCGATGAGGACATCGACATCTTCGACCCCAACGACGTGGAATGGGCCATCGCCACCCGGGTGCAGGCGGGCCGGGATGTGTTCATCTTTCGGGATCAGCCATCCAGCTCCCTGGACCCCTCCGCCCGACACGTTCCGGGCCAGAAATCCCGCAGCGACAAGGCGGGCGTGGACGCCACCATCCCCTGGGATACGCCCGACGGGCCCTCCCATCCCGAACACTTTCGCCGCATCCCCTTCCCCCAGGTGGATGTGGCCGCGTGGCTGGGGGAGGCGTCGTCATGAGCGGCGGCTGGCCGATACGGATGAAAATGGGTGCGTATTCCGTACTGCGTAATGCGTATCGCGCTTAGGTTTTACGCAATACGAAATACGCAATACGTCCCTCGTTGCCTCGGCCAACGCGGCCGCTAAAGCCTTTTCGCAAACGATGCCGACATTTATTTACGAAGCAGGTCTCATGAGCGTTTGCACGCCGATAAGGATGAAAATGGTCGCAAGTGGCAGGTCGCAAGTCGCAAGTGAGACTGCGTCAGTTGACCTGCCACC
>CAZDCN010000261.1:0-4488 GCA_964503945.1 uncultured Caldilineales bacterium | reverse complement strand
AAAACCTAAGAGCGATACGCATTACGCAGTACGGAATACGCATCCCATTTTCATCGGTATCGGTGAGCCGCTGCCCGTGATGCAGTTTTCCCATTCAAATCGTTTTCTCACCCACACACTTCCCGATCATGCCTCAACTCGCCCCCCTACCCGACCATCTGAAAAACCGCCTGCTGGCCGCGGGCGTCAAAGACAACGCCTCCCTCTACGCCGCGCTGGAGGCGGACCCCCAACTGTACGACGAGTATCATCGCTGGCTGTTCACCGAAGCGGTCCACGCCTTCGCCCAGACCAGGGACCGGGAGGCTTTGGTCGCTTTGGCGGATGAAGTCCCCATGATTTTGGGGGACGATTTCATGGACGCCGTGCAGAAAGCCATCAACAAAGGCCTGGACGCGGGGGATTACGACACCGCGGAGGCCCTGCGCCAGCGTTTGGATGCGCTCAAGGAGATCCGGGCGCAGAAGGCCTACCAGCGGCAGACGCCTCTGGCCCGAGCCGTCATCGCCTTTGTCCAGGCCCGCAGCGACATCGCCGCCCGCCGGGTTTTCGAGCAATACCGGGCCGAGCTGGACGCGGACGAGGCCGAGCGCTTTTTGGCCGAGGAATTCGAGGGCTCCAGCCAGGAGGCGGAGCGCCATCTGGCCCAGCGGCGGGAGCTGTTGCGCGCGCTTCGCGCGGAAGCCGGGGCATAGTTACGCCCCTTGCAACGCCCGGGCGATGCGGTCAACGCCCTCTGCCAGGATGGCCCGGGGGCAACCGAAGTTGAGCCGCACAAAGCCCCGGCCCCTTTCGCCAAACCAATCCCCCTCGTTCAAAACCACCCTGGCCTTTTCGCGGATGTGTTGCGCGGGCGCGTCGGCCCAGGGCGTGGCCCGGAAGTCGAGCCAGGCCAGGAAGGTGCCATCGGGCCGGGCCATGCGCACGCCGGGCAGGTCGCCCGCGGCGATGCGGGCCAGTAGATAGTCGCGGTTTCCCTGCAGATAGGCCAACAGCGCGTCCAGCCAGGGGCCGCCCTGGGCATACGCGGCCTCCATAGCAGCCATGCCCAACACATTGACGACGGGGATAAGCCCGCGGGCCGCGGCCTCCATGCGCGCCCGCAGTTCGGGGTTGGGGATGACGCCCACCGCGGACTTGAGCCCCGCAATGTTGAACGTCTTGCTGGGGGCGATGAAGGTGATGGTGCGGGCCGCGATGTCGGGGTCCAGCGAGGCCATGGGGATGTGGTGCGATTCCGAGTAGATGAGGTCCGCGTGGATCTCGTCGGCCAGGATGATGATGTCTCGCTCAAGGCAGAACTGAGCCAGGGATTCCAGCTCCGCGCGGGTGAAGACGCGACCGGTAGGATTCTGCGGGTTGCAGAGGAGAAGCACGCGGGTGCGTTCATTCGCGGCCTCCTCCAGCGCGGCGGCATCCAGCCTCCAGCGCCCGTTTTCGCCCTCAACCAGGGGCGCGTCCTGCAAGGTGAAGCCGCCATAGCGCACCAGCCGGAAGAAGGGGCGATACACGGGCGATTGCAGGAGGACGCCATCCTCAGGCCGGGCCACCGTCTGCGCGGCCCAGTTCATCCCCACCATGACGTCGGGCGGGAAGATAAGCCAGTCGGGATCGATCTCCCAACCGTATCGCTCCGCCACCCAGTTCACAACGGTCGAACGCAGGGTGGGGCTTTCGCGATGATAGCCGAGCACGCCGTGAGCCACCCGGCGATGCAGCGCATCGAGAACCGCGGGCGGGGCCAGGAAATCGGCATCCGCTACCCACATGGGCAGCATATCGTCGGGGAAATTCCACTTGACGCTGTCGGAATGACGGCGGTCGATGATCTGGTCGAAGTCGAAGTCGGGCATGGGGCTTTCTCCAGGGAGTAGTGCAGGGGGTTATGTCAGCAGCACGGGGTGCTTTGTGTCTTCCAGAATACGCTGGATTTCATCTGCGGCCAGCATGTAGGCGGGTTGATCCGCGTAATTGTGGCGGATTTGCTCCACCACCCGTTTGAGCACGCCCGGATTCACCTCGGCCAGCTCCCGGGTGCGCTGCCGCCAACTGGCCACCAGGGCGGGATTATCGTGATGCGCCGCCTGCATGGCCACCTGCGCGGGCAGCGCCGAACTCAGATTCCAGGAGGAAACATCGATGCCCAGCTCACGTCCCGCGTTGGCCCAGTAGTAAACGAGCATGGGGTTGATCAGCCCTCGCATTCGGCTCCAGAGGGGATCGTCCTCCTGCACCAGCAGGAAGAAGGCCAGATAGTAGGCCCGGGAGTGGGAGTAATCCTTATCCACCTGAGAGAGTTCCCCCGCGCGCACCGAGGCATAGGATGCGATGAGCCAGCGCAAATCCTCGAGATTGGCGCCCTGAACCTGATTCACCACGGCCTCCCATTGGATGCGGCAAGCGTACAGATAGCTGCGGGCCGAGGCCGAAAAGTCTTGCGAGCGCTGGATCATGGCCCGTTTCGCCAGGGTGAAGGCTTTTTCGGGGCTGATGGTCACGTTCTCAGGCAGCTGCACTTGCTCGATCTCCCGGCAGATGGCGCGCAGGGCCGGATGATCGCAGAAGGGGATGGCGGAATGTCCGGGCAGGCGATAGCGCCCGTCCTCATGCACGATGAGCCCGCGGGCCTCCAGCTCATTCAGCAGGGTCTGAATATAGTCGGCCTGGTCCGCGTCGTTGACCAGGATGGCGGCCAGCTCTTCCAGGTTGACCTCCAGCCCGGCGTGGATGACCGCGTAGACGAAGCCCGATTCGGCCCGGCGCACGAACGCGGATTCGCTGTCGATGTCGGGGGCCAGCCACACCGGCGCGCGCACCGATGCAGGCTGGTCGCCATAATCGAAGGCGCGCTGCCGGAAGCCCATCTGCCAGATATGGCGAAGCAGGGTCTTGCTGCGACCAAATCCCTGCTGTTCATAGCGCTCCCGCAGGGTTTCAAGCAGGCTGTCGGTGGTGTACTCCCCCGGATGCTCGCTCAGCTCCCGGTAAATGTCGCGCAGCACGTCGCGGCGGGTGCTGAAATCGGCCGCGGCCATCTTCAGGCGGGAGAAGATCTGGCGGTATTGTCGAGCCAAATCGGCCGGGGAATCGGCCAGCGGGCGGGACGCGGGCGGGGATGCGGAGGGCGCCATCGCGCTCTTCTTCCCCTCCATGCCCGGAATGTCTCGCAATGCCGCATAGAGGCGCAGGTCCCGTTCCGTGAGGCTGACCAGATCCTTATTGGTCTCTAACCAGTCTCTGAACTGGCGAAAGCCGAAGTTCGCCTCGTTGAAGGTAGGGTCCATGGAGATCATGGTCTGGCGCAGCCGCGCGGCCTCCACCGGGGTCTCGCCCCGCTGGCCCAGCGCCCGCAGCGCCTTGATCAACAGCGTGCGCCCCGCTTCCAGATCCGTGGCCGCCTGCTCCGAGACCATCCCGTTTTCATCCAGCAGCGTTTCCAGATAGATGAACTCGTCGCACGATTTCACCAGCAGGCGGTGGGTGATCTGTCGCGGGCCGATGCCCAGGGTGTATTTGCCATACTCCCGCAGCTTGCTGACCAGCGCGCCGAAATCGCTGTCTCCCGAAATGATGACGAAAGTGCGGATGTGGGGCCGGGTCATGGCCGTCTCCAGCGCATCCATGGCCATGCGGATATCCGCCCGATTCTTTCCCGCCCGCACGCTGTACATCTGGATGAGATCGAACGCATTGTCCATCATCTCATCCCGATAATGGGCAAACCGGCTCCAATCACCATAAGCCCGTTTGATCACCAGCGCGCCCCGGCTCTGTAGATGTTCGATGACCGGCGTCAGTTCAAAGTCCAGAAAGACTTCTTCCGCCCAACGGGCGATGTTTTCGAAATCGATAAAAACCGCGATTTGTTCGATGGGATGATCCATAAAGACCTCGCTTTTCAAATCATCCCCCGCGCCAAAAGACGCGGGGGAGGTCGGAGAACGACGTGGGGTCCGCACCAAAAGATGCAGCCCTCCCGCCGTTTCCATAGGGTAAGCGAAAGTGGGTTGGTTGTCAAGTGGGGGTGCAGCGATTTCAAATTTAGAGGTTGGGAGCTAAGCTCTTGCAGTGGAATCCGTTACCGTCGTCCGCCCAGCGCTGGGTGTCGCCGCCCGCAACCGAAGCCGGGTTCACCCGGCGTCGTTTCATAGCCCGAAGCTTCAGCTCCGGGCGTTGGCGGGGATCGCAAGCAACCATTCCTCCAAATTTACGAAAACCCGACCCCAAAGCCTTTGTTCCGAGGCGTTTTCGCCTGTGTTTGCCCCCGCCCTCGCCGGGGGACAATTCCCCCGGCTACAGAACAGCGCCCATGCGGGCTAGCTGGACTTCATCCAACACCGGGAGTCGCCGCCCGCAACCCAAGCCGGGTTCACCCGGCGTCGTTCCGTAGCCCGGAGCTTCAGCTCCGGGCGTTGGCGGGGATCGCAAGGGAAAAGGTTGACGATTTCACCCTGGAGCCATATACTTTCAGTATGGGCATGCGTCTGA
>CAZDCN010000260.1:0-4506 GCA_964503945.1 uncultured Caldilineales bacterium | reverse complement strand
TGCTTTGAAAATAAAAAGAACACGGATGAACACGGAAAAACACGGATAATTTGTTGAAAAATCTGTGTCCGAAGGCCGTGCAAATCTGTGTCCTCATTTTCATCGGCATCAGTGCGCCGCTGCTCATGACGGCGGTTCCGTACGGAGCCGTTGACGTGGCTGGCGTCAAGCTTTCCCGTCGGGGTTAGGCAAGGGCCGAGGGGCAGAGGTCGTTGAGGATGCAGTTGGCGCAGTCGGGTTTGCGGGCCTTGCACACCCGCCGGCCGTGGAAGATCATCAGATGGGAGACGTCGATCCAGTCCTCGCGTGGCACCAGAGTCATCAAATCCCGCTCGATTTTCTTGGGGTCCTGGTGTTGGGTCAGGCCCAGGCGTTTGGCGATGCGCTTGACGTGGGTGTCCACCACGATGCCATCGGCGATGTTGAAGCCCACGCCCAGCACCACGTTGGCGGTCTTGCGGGCCACGCCCGGCAGTTGCAGCAGATGCTCCATGTCGGGGGGGATGGCGCCGTCGTAGTCGTAGGCGATGCGTTGCGCGGCTTCGTGGATGAAGCGGGCTTTGTTGCGATAGAAGCCTGTGGGCCGAATGATGGCCTCGATCTCGGCCCGGTCCGCATCGGCCATGGCTTGCGGGGTGGGGAAGCGCTGGAACAGGATGGGGGTGACCTGGTTCACCCGCTCGTCGGTGCACTGGGCCGAGAGGATGGTGGCCACCAGAAGCTGCCAGGGATCGTCGTGCACCAGCTCGCAGTGGGCGTCGGGATGGGCGATGCGCAGGCGGCGGATGATCTCGGGGATGCGGGCTTCGGGCGGGTCGTGGGGCGTGCGCGCGGGGGGTGAGGTTGCGTCGTCGGGCATAGGTCTATTGTATCACGGCCGGGGTTCTCAAGAAAGACGAGATAGGGTATACTATGGCTGTCCCGTCACTAACAGAGGGGATGAGCGCAAACACTCGGCCCGGCGGTCGCGAACAATCTGCCGCCCGGCTGTTCCCTCCCTCGCATTTACTCACCATGACCACTCACGATCCCATTCCCCGCAACATCACCGTCGATCGTCCCAACCAGCTTCTCATCATCGAGTGGGAGGATGGCGCGTATTGCGAGTATCCTCTGCCCGGCATTCGTTACATCTGCCCGTGCGCCGAATGTCGCGGCGGGCATGAGCACATGGGCAAGCCCATCCCTCCCGAAGATATCTTCAAAACCCCGCCGCCGGGCGTCTCCACCGAGCTGGCCGATGTCAAGCTCGTGGGGAATTACGGCATTCAGTTCTTCTGGAAGGACGGCCACAACGCGGGTCTCTACACCTGGAAAATCCTCCGTCCTCTTTGTCCGCAACAGCAACGTTGAGCGCCCCCACGCTTGCCCCTGCCGCGATCATGTCTCTGGAAAAAGGCAATGGCGGCTCCCGTCCCGCCAAACCCTCAGAACCCAAACCCCTCCTCAACCCGCTTCCCTTCCGCGGCGCGTTTCGCCTGACCCAGGCCTTTGGCGAAAATCCGCACATGTACCGCCGTCTGGGGCTGCCGGGGCATAACGGGCTGGATTGGGGCATGCCCGAAGGTCAGGAGATCTTGGCCGTGGACGATGGGTTCGTCATTCGGGTGGAGGAGCGTCCCGATGGCTTTGGCAAGCACATCAAGGTGCAGCATGCCTGGGGGCAGACTCTGTACGCGCATCTCAGCGAGTTCAAGGTGACGCTGAACCAGCCCGTGGAGCGGGGGCAGGTCATCGGGCTTTCGGGAAACACCGGGTTCAGCACGGGCCCGCATCTCCATTTCGGCATGCGGGTGAAGCCCTACGACAAGGGGGATGGCTGGTATGGCTACACCAATCCCCAGCGTTATCTGCAATGGCCCGAGGCGGGCGTCATTGCCACGGCCGCGCCTTCGCTGGCCACCGCCGAGGACCTGGAAGCCTTGGCTTTTCAGTTGCAGGAAGTGGCCATGGCCAATGATCTGTGGGAGGAGCGGGTGCTGGCGCTCTTGCAGCGCTATCTGCCCGGCGAGGTGCCCGAAGATGCCGATGCCATGATCTTGCTGGAGCATCTGCTGGCTGCGTGGGATGAGGAGCTGGAACGTCTGCGGCGGAAGACCATCGCGGGGTTGTTCGGGCCGGGATAGAGCATGTCGCATCATCGCATTGTCATCAAGCTGGGGACCAGCGTGCTCACCGCGGGGACGCCCTGCCTCAACCGCCCGCGGCTTATCGATCTGGTGCGGCAGTGCGCGCGGCTCCATGAAGAAGGCCGGGAGGTGATCCTCGTCAGCTCGGGCGCGATGGCCGCGGGCAAGGAGCAGATGGGTTTTCCCGAGCTGCCGCCCGATGTGCCGGCCAAGCAGATGTTGAGCGCGGTGGGGCAACCCCGGCTTATGGCGATTTACGGCCAGTATTTCGACATCTACGGCATCCCCGCAGCGCAAATGCTGCTGACCCGGGAGGATTTGCAAGGCCGGCGGCGGTATCTCAACGCCCGGCAGACGCTGACCGCGCTGTTGCGTCATCGGGTGATTCCCATCATCAATGAAAACGACACGGTGACCGCGGAGGAAATTCGGGTGGGGGATAATGACAATCTTTCGGCCATGGTGGCGACGCTGGCCGAGGCGGATCTGCTCATCCTGCTCACCGACCAGCCCGGCCTCTTCACCGCGGACCCCCGCACCCATCCCGACGCCCGGCTCATTCCTGTGGTGGACAATCTGAGTGAGGATGTGTTCGCCATGGCCGGGGGCGCGGGCTCGGGCCTGGGCACCGGCGGCATGGTCACCAAGCTGCAGGCCGCGGAGACGGCCACCCGCGGCGGCGCGGAAGTGGTGATCGCGGCCGGGAGCGAGCCCGACGTGATCGTGCGGCTGGCCCGCGGGGAAGCTCTGGGCACCCGGTTTCTGGCCCGCGGCGACCGGTTGGAGCATCGCAAGCGCTGGCTCCTGGCGGGTTACACCACATCCGGGCATCTCGTGGTGGACGAGGGCGCGGTGGAGGCGCTGCGGCGCATGGGGCGCAGCTTGCTGCCCATCGGCATCGCCCAGGTGACGGGGGATTTTCAGCGAGGCGACACCGTGGGCGTGTATACGCCATCGGGCCGGGAGTTCGCCCGGGGGCTGGTGCGCTATCCCGCGGAGGACATCCGCCGCATCGCCCGTCATCATTCAGATGACATCGAAGCGATTTTAGGGTACACTTACGGGTCGACGGTCATCCATCGCAACGACCTGGTTTTGCTTTGAAAATAAATTGATCTCACGCAGAGACGCAAAGCCGCTAAGGAAAAAGAGGCAAAGAAGGACAGGTTTGCAGTTGCAGGTTGTCCACGTGGCAATTGGCCATTGACAATTAGCCATTGGTAATTCCTAACCTGCCACTTGCGACGCTCATTTTTATCGGTGTCGGCCGGCCGACACCCTTGCTACCCTACCCATCCCATCACCCATTTCACACTCTTGCATCATGTCTGAATCTCAGAATCCGCTTACTCCCATGGGCCAGCGGGCCAAGGAAGCCGCCCGCGTCCTGGCCCGCGCCTCCACTGCCACGAAAAATCGTCTGCTCCATGCCATTGCCGACAGCCTGCTGGCCCATCAGGACGCGATCCTGGACGCCAACGCCCAGGATATCGCGGACGGCAAGGCCGCGGGCTTGCGCGCCAACCTCATCGACCGCATGACCCTCACCCCGGCCCGGCTGCAAGGCATCGCCAACGACACCCGAGCCGTGGCCGCGCTGCCCGACCCGGTGGGGGAGGAGTTCGACGGCCGGGTGTTGCCCAATGGCTTGCGCATCCTCAAGCGCCGCACGCCCCTGGGCGTCATCGGGCTCATCTACGAGGCCCGGCCCAATGTGACGGTGGACATCGCCGCGCTGAGCCTGAAGACGGGCAACGCCACCATCATGCGCGGCAGCAGCGAGATCCGACGCAGCAATCTCGCGATCATGGAAGTCATCCACGAAGCGCTGGAGAAGACAGACCTCCCTCGGGATGCGGTGCAATACATCGAGAACCCCGATCGGGCCATGGTCGGGCATCTGCTCAGGCTGGACGAGTATGTGGACATGATCATTCCGCGCGGGGGAGCGGGCCTGCACGCGTACTGTCGTCAACACAGCACCATCCCCGTCATCACCGGCGGCATCGGCATCTGCCACATCTTCGTTGACGCCAGCGCCGATCTGAAACAGGCCGTGCCCATCATCCATAACGCCAAAACCCAACGCCCCAGCGTGTGCAACGCGCTGGATACGCTGCTGGTGCACGAGGCTGTGGCCGAGACGTTGCTGCCCCGGGTGGTGGAGCGGCTGGCCCAGGATGGCGTCACCTTCCGGGCGGAGGCGCGGGCCCTGGCCATCGTGGGGGATCATCCTGCGGTGCAGCCCGCGGGGCCCGATGATTTCGACACCGAATGGCTGTCTCTGGTCCTCAGTCTGCGCGTCGTTTCCGACCTGGATCAGGCCCTGGACCACATCGACCAACACAGCACCCATCATTCCGATAGCATCCTCACC
>CAZDCN010000259.1:0-4511 GCA_964503945.1 uncultured Caldilineales bacterium | reverse complement strand
CCGAATCGCGGATGATGCAGTTTTTGAGGATGATGTGCTGGCCGTCCTCCACATAGAAGGAGGCGGCGTTGTCTGCATAGTTCTGGAGGCTGCCGGCATCGTCCGTGAATTGATAGGGCGGTCGTCCGCTGCGGATTTCCAGGTTTTCGACCACGATCCAGGTGGCCGTTTGCACGTTGGGCGTGCTGGCCGCGCCGATTTTGATCACCCCGCGCGCTTCGTTCCAGTAATCGAGCTGGGTGCGGGTGACCGCGTCGCGGCCGTCGATGACGGGGCGTTGGCCGTTGGGGCCGGGCACGCCGCGCACGACCAGGGGCGCCTGCTCCGTGGCCTGCACCGCGATGACCCATTTTTCCTGGTAGGGCTGTTCCCGCCAGTAGATGAGCACTTCGTCGCCCGGCCCCAAACTCTCCCAGGGCACGTCGCCGATGTTGGCGTAGGGTTTGTCCGGGCCGACTTCGTAGGTGACGCCTGCGGGCGTTGGCGGGCCCGCGGCCCGGGCGGATATGACAGCCAGGGCGAGGATGAACAGCGAGATGGGGGGGATGATCCAGGAGCGAGACATGGCGGGACCTCCGGTACGGTTGGCGAGTGGGTGCGTGACGGTGCGGTTATGGTATCAGACGTTGGGGGCAGGGAAGTCGGGATGGGGGCGCGGACCAGCGGTTGGCGGAGGGGGTCCGCCATCGGCAACCTGACAGGTCCCCGCCAAACCGGCCGGATGCCCGGCCACAGTTGCAACGAGCGGCCATCTTTGTAAACCCAATTTGTCGCGAGGGACCTGTCAGGTTTGGGCGCGGGCGGCCAACCTGCCTGCGTCCCACCATGCTGGCCCGAAAACTAAAGGGCGTGTCCAAAATGCGTAGGAAGGGCTGGCCGTCGCGCCATTGGGCCGACTGAAGTCGGGCTCTCCGGGCCTGCGGCCAAGAGACGGCTCTTTCGACTACGCTCAGGACCGGCTGCGCCGTCTCCCATGTGGAACGACTGGTCGGTGAAGGCCGACTATAGGCGTGAGACGCCTACAAAGTCGGAGTTTACTCGACTTGCGCTTGGCGAAAGGGGCGTCGGTTGGCGGAGGGGGTCCGCCATCGGCAACCTGACAGGTCCCCGCCAAACCGGCCGGATGCCCGGCCACAGTTGCAACGAGCGGCCATCTTTGTAAACCCAATTTGTCGCGAGGGACCTGTCAGGTTTGGGCGCGGGCGGCCAACCTGCCTGCACTCCCCGTTTCCGCCCGAAAAACAAAAGACCGGACTCGGCGAATCTCGCGGGTCCGGTCTACAAGGCGGCATGCAGTCTGATGTTTAGGCGGGCGCGGGCGCGTTCACGGGCAGAATCTCATACTCGTAGCTCTTGGAGCCCGACACCGAGCTGGAGACGGTGCAATAGCGCTCGTGGGCCAGGTAGATGGCCGTCTCCATGATCTTGTCGTTGACGCCCTCACCCTTGATGCGATAGACGAGATGGTAATGGGTGAAGGTCATGGGCCAGTTGTCGATATGCTCGCCGGTGACCTCGATTTCGAAGAATTCGATGTTCAGGCGTTTCTTGTGCATCACCGCGATGATGGTCGTGCCCATGCATCCGCCCAGCGCGGCCAGCAACAGATGGCTCGCGCCCATGGATTGGCCGGGCGGGTTCGGGCCGGTGACGCCCACCGCGCCGCCGCCGTCGTTGTCATACGCAATGAACTCGCGGTCCTTCGTCCAACGCAACGTGACTTTCTTGGTCATAATGAGAAAACTCCTTTCTGGATAGGGGATGGTTCAAACAATGTTTCATCTACTTGGATGCATCCAAAGCCGATTTCATTACAGGCGACACGGGCGGCGGTCCGCGATACCGCTGAAAATGGTGGTAAGTGGCAGCTGGGACAGCGCAAGTCCACTTGCGACTTGTCACCTGCAAACGATGTATACAGCCAGCCTGGCGCGGGCGACCCATTGCGTAATGCGTGAGGCGTAATGCGTGAGGCATCACGTTTTACGCTTTACGTTTGGCGTCATCGGCAAACTCGGCCAACGTTGCCGCCAAAGTCTTTTCGCAAGCGACGCTAATGTCGATTTTCAGAACAAATCAAGATACATTTCATGCTGCCGCAGCACCACGTGATAGGCCATGGCTGCAAACAGGAAATTGAGCTGCGATTCCACGGGCTCGTTGGGGAGTTGCGTGGTCGTTCGGAACATGCCGTGGAGATTTTGGATCATGGCCCGGCCCGCGCTCTTATACCCCACCGCCGGGTCCACCGCCACATCCATCAGATGCATGCGCCTCTGGCGAGGTGGGAACCCCAGCACATAGGCCACAGGCCCCTGGTCCCGCACGATGGCCCAGCCCTGCATGCCCGCGTCCATGTAGCGCGCCAGCGTGGCCTTCTCCCGCTGCCAGCAGGGCGCGACCTCATGCCAGGCGTCGAAATAAGTCTCCAGCAGATGGCCGGGGTCCATGACCACCGCCCGCTCCCGATGGATGGGCAGCGGCCCCTGCGCCTCCTCTCGCTCCCACACCAGCAACTCCCGGCCCAACTGCCAGCCCAGGTCTTCGTACAGGCTCCGGGCGCGGGCGTTATCGCTCAGCACCTCCAGTTGCAGGCGCTTCAATCCCAGCTTCCTGGCGTTGTCCATCACGCCCTCCATCAGGGCCCGGGCCACGCCCTGTTTCCGATGCGAAGGCTCTACGCCCAGGCCCGCCACCCAGCCCCGCTCATCCCGCCGGCCCAGCAGCACCATGCCGATGGGCGCACCATCCGCCTGCGCAACCAGGGAGCGCTCCAGCACGATGTCGTGGGCGCGGACGAAGAAATCGAACTGGTCGGGCCGGAAGCGGATGGGCGTGGCGTAGTCGCCGTAGCTGGCGTTGAGCAGCGCGGCCAGTTGTTCGGGGGTGAATTGGGAGGCGGGATGTAGGGAGATGGGCATGGCGGGAGGCGAGGAAGCGAATGGGCGAAGGGGAGGGGCGTCGAAGGCCTTGAATAAGAACACAGATTCACACAGCCTTCGGACACAGATTTTTAAATCATCCGTGTTCATCCGTGTCCGAAGTTAATTTCTGAAGCAAGCGGGCGAATTCCCGGCGAAAGGCCCGCTCCATGGCGGCTTTTTTCGCGTCGGGCAGAAAACTCGCGCGCAGGGCATTCAAGGATACCCGCATCAGGTCATCCGCGTCAAACCCGAAGGCCTCGATCAGCAACCGATACTCCTGGTTCAGCGTCGTGTTGAACAGGGGCGGGTCGTCGCTGTTCACGGTGACGATTACGCCCGCGTCCCAGAACCGGCGCAGGGGATGGGACGCGAAGTCGGGATAGACGCCCAGACGGATGTTGGAGGTGGGGTTGATTTCCAGGGGAATGCGGTGTTCGGCCAGATAGGCGACCAGGGCCGGGTCCTCGATGGCCCGCACGCCATGGCCGATGCGCTCCGCGCCCAGCGCCCGGATCGCGCCCCACACGCTTTCGGGCCCCACATGCTCCCCGGCATGGGGAACGCTGTGCAGGCCGCCCGCGCGGGCCTGCTGGAACGCGTGGGCGAAGGGCTCGGGCGGCGCGCCCAGCTCATACCCGCCCAGCCCCAGGGCCACCACCCCCCGATCCCGCCAGGCCAGGGCCATGGCCACCGTCGGGTCGCTGGCCGCGCCCGTGTAGCGTCCGGTCTGCTTGTCGAAGCTGAGATTGCGGGGGATGTCCAGGATCCAGGCCAGCTCCACCCCGAACGCCTCCCTGGCCTCCGCGCGTCCCGCGTCCAGCCCGGCGATGAGGTCCTCGGGCGTCAGGCCCTTATCCTGCCAGAGGTGGGTGTAGGCGGTGAAAGTGACCTCCGCGTAGCGCACGTTCTGCCGGGCCAGGTCTTGGGCCATGGCCACGATGATGAATGCGAAGTCCTCGGGCGTGCGCAACAGGTCGGAGAGTGTGAGATAGACCTCGATGAAGTGGCGGAAGTCGCGAAATCGGAACCAGTCTTGCAGGCCTGCGGGGTCCTGCGCGGGCAGGCGGACGCCATGGCGTCGGGCCAGGGCCAGCGCGGTCTCGGGCCGGATGCTGCCCTCCAGGTGCCGGTGCAGCTCCACCTTGGGCATGGCCTCGGCGAAGCGGAGCAGTGCGGAAGCAAGGGGTGAGGACGCAGTTGGGGGCATCATGTTTCCAGCTCCTGGGCCACAGCCCGGAAGTTCTCCAGCGCAGATTCGATGCTCTCGACGATCTCCGCGACCAAGATTTCGGGTTCGGGCAGGTTGTCCAGGTCGGTGAGACTGCTATCCCGCAGCCAGAAGATGTCCAGGCTGGCCTTGTCCCGGGCGATGATCTCCTCGTAGGTGAATTTGCGCCAGCGTCCCTCGGGATTTTTCTCCGCGTCCCAGGTCTCCCGCCGCTGATGACGGTTTTCGGGATTGTAAAGCTCGATGAATTCGCTCAGGTCTTCCAGGCGCAGGGGCTTTTTCTTGAGGGTGTGGTGGATGTTGGTGCGGTAGTCGTAGAACCAGACTGCTTTGGTCTGGGGCTCTTTGGCCGCGGGCCG
>CAZDCN010000258.1:0-4544 GCA_964503945.1 uncultured Caldilineales bacterium | reverse complement strand
CCTGCCACCTGCAAACCTGACCTTCATTTGTGTTTCCTCTATTTGTGTCTTCTATCCGTGTTTCCCGGTTTACCTGAAGGTGACGCGAGGCCCCGTGTTGCTGCGGGAGGAGCGTCTCACGAAATGATGGCCATGGTGAGACGGGCCACCGCGATGAGGCGGTCGTCGGCGTCCCGCACGCGGATATCCCACACGTGGGTGCGACGGCCGATGCGGATGGGCTGGGCCCGGCCCGTGACTTGGCCCTCGCTCACCGAGCGCAGATGGCTGATGTTCAGCTCGATGCCCACGGCCTGCTGCCGGGGCCAGTCGATGATGAGCACCGAGGCCACGCTGCCGATGGTCTCGGCCAGCAGGGCGGTGGCGCCGCCGTGGAGGATGCCCGCGGGCTGTTTGGTGCGATGGTCCACGGGCATGACGGCTTCCAGCCAGTCGTCGCCGATGGCGGTGAAGCGGATGCCCAGGTGTTCGACCGCGGTGTGCTGCCGGGTCTGGTTCAAGGCGTCGAGGTCGGGTTGGTATTTCCAGATCATGGCCGCGATGCGTAAGGGGGAGCGAGGGGATGGTTTGATGAGGCGTTGTTGGGACATGCCGCGGAGGCGCTGCACCCCAAACCTGACAGGTCCCCAGCAAGGGTTGGGGGTGTGCAGGCCGTTGGACGAAGGCGAAACGGGGGCGCGGCCCGGGCGCCGCGCGGGGGACCTGTCAGGTTAACGGTCACTGCACCCGGGCGAGTTCCACCACCAACATATCCAGCGCGAGATTCGCTTCCATCTGGCCGGTCTTGATGCTGACGTCGGTTTCCAGCAGCCGATCGTAGATGCGTTCCAGTTGGTTGGGGGTGTAGTTGCGGGCCTGGCGCATGGCCTTTTCGGTGGGATAAGGGTGCAATTTAAGGGCAGAAGCGATCTCGTTCAGACCCAGGCCCTGGCTCATGTAGTCCTTCACCTGAATGAGAATGCGGTACTGCCGCACGATCATGGTGAGGAGATAGAGGGGGTGCGCGCCCTGGTTGCGCATCTGGGCCAGGAGTCGAAAGGCCGCCGGCGTGCGGCGATGGCCCAGCGCGTCCACCATGTCGAAGATGCTGGCCTCCTTGGCGTAGGGGCAGAGGCGCTTGACATCCGCCTGGGAGATGGGCCGGTCGCCCGCGTAGAGCGCCAGCTTCTCCATCTCGCTGTCGATGATGCGCAGGTTGGGGCCGATGAAATTGGCCAGGGATTCGGCCACGCCCGGGCCCAGACGCACGCCCTTTTTCTTGGCATGCTGCGCCACCCATCGGGCCAGCTCGCCTCGTCGCAGCTTGGGCGTCTCGAACAACCGCACCTCCCCGCCCAGCTTCTGAATCCCTTTCAGCACGGGATTGCGCGCGCTGATCTTCTTGCTTTCGCTGAGGACCAGGGTCGTGGTTTCGGGCATGCGGGGCAAATAGTCCGCCAGCCAGCTCAAAAAGGCTTTGGCGGACTCGTTCGGCTTGCCGTCGGGGCCTTTGCTTTTCTCCAGGCGCGTGAGCAAATCCTCCACCACCACCAGGCGGAAATCGCCCAGGAAGGGCGGCACGTCGCAATGATGCAGCAGCGCCTCCTGGGTGAGGCCGCGGCCGCTCAGAGTGACCGCGTTCATCTCGGCCAGATCGCCCAGGCGGGCTTTGAGCGCGGCGATGCGCTCACCCTTGCCGAATTCTTCCTCGCCATGAAACAGATAAATCATGGAGCCTGCGGTTCGTTGGAGATGGAGCGGGGCGCGGGGCTTCCTGGCGCGTATTCCAGCCCCACCCAATGAAAGACGCGCTTTCCCAATTGCCTGCGTTCGATGTACGTCACCCGGACCGGGGGGAGCCTGGCGTCGGTGGTGACCCTGGCCTGGAGCCGCATTCCCACCAGTTGGCCCATGACCACGCCGATGAGCGCGCCCAGCACGCCCGCGGGCGCCTGCTCGATCCACCCCCGCCCCCGGGTGCCCGTCACAGCCAGCATGGTGCCGCCGGCGGCCAGCACGGCGGATGTGAGCATATTCGTGCCGCAGTTGGGATGAATGGCCAGTTGCCGCTCGCCATTTTGCAACCGACGGATGGCCTCATCCACCGCCCGGTGCAGCATGTCGGTGGGGATGTCGCCGTAGATGTAGAAACCGCGGCTGTTGGACCGCCCCGCCATGCTGGTGAAAGGCGTCATGCGGCTGAGGATGTGGATGGTGGCGTGTTCGATGGCGTGATTCCATCGGGTGAGGGAAAAGACATTCATGGTTGCAGGACTCATGGCAGGGTTGGATGGGAAAGTCGTGGATCGATGTTGGGGCAGTGGCTCCGATATTCTACCACAGTCGCTCCATATCATTCAGACATCTACACGCTTCCCAGCCAGACGTAAGCCACATACGCGGCGTAAACGCCCAACAAGGCCCAGCCCTCCCAGCGCGAAAGCTTGAGCTTGGTGAGGAGAAAGATGAACAGCAGGATGACGGTGCCGAAGAGCAGCAAGGCCGAGGTCATCAGTCCCTCGGTATCGATGGCGATGCTCTCCGAGCTGAGGGCCATGGCCAGCATCCAGGGCAGGCCCAGCCCCACCAGGATGTCGAAGATGTTGGAGCCCACCGCGTTGGCGATGGCCATATCGCCCCGGCCCTGCTTGGCCACCACGATGGAGGCGAACATATCGGGCACGGAAGTGCCCGCGGCCAGCACCGTCAGCGCCACCACCACCGCGGGCACGTGAATGGCCTCCGCGAAGGCCACCGCGGATTCGGCCAGCGCGTAGCTGATGATGGCAACAAACGCGATGGAGACGAAGAAGGCCCGCATGTAGGAAGTGCGGGCGTCGCCCGCCAGCCGGCCGATGCCATTGCTGATGGCTGTGGTGACGCGATGATAGACATCCTCGCAACAACGCTCCTCCTCGATGGCTTCCTCCACCATCCCCACCACATCGGTGTCCCTCACCAAATCGTCCCACTTGAAGAGGATGAGCAGGTAGAGGGCGTACACCGCCAGATAGAGAAAAGCTTCCAGCAGGGTCACCCGGCCATCGTAGATGGTGGCGATCAGCAACAGCACGCCCACCCCGTACATGAGGATGTCGCGGGTGATCACCTTCCACGAGATGTGAGCGGGGTTGGCCACCGCGGAGACCCCCGTAATCACCAGGATGTTGAAGATGGCGGAGCCCACAATGGTGCCGATGCCCACGTCGCTGTGGGCTCCCCTCGCGGTGAACAGCGCGAACAGGGCGATGGCCAGCTCGGGCGCGGAAGAGCCCATGGCCATGAGGGACGCGCCCGCGACGTTGTTGGGCAGGCGCAGCTTCTTGGCGATGGCGTCCAGGCTGACGATGAAGTACTCATCGGTGATGATGGAAAGCAAATAGACCGAGATGACGATGATGAGGAGACTGGTGGCGATGACGAGCATGGATGGATGGACCTTATAAATAAATGTCGGTGTTGCTTGCGAAAAGGTTTGGGCGCAACGTTGGCCAAGATAGCAAGGGACGTATAGCGTATTTTCGTATTGCGTCAAACTGATGGGCCATACGCATTACGCAGTACGCAGTACGGAATAAGCATCCCATTTCCATCGGTATCGGCGTGCGGCCGCTGATGCCGCCGGGGCGGCGCGGCCTGCCATCCGCCCCTGTATTTTCACCATTTCCCGGAAAAAGGCAACTCTCCAATCCCGCGCATCTTGACCTTTCTCGCCCGACCCGCTACCCTTACCCCATCATGGGCATGGCGGACCTGCACATCCACTCCACTTTCAGCGACGGCGTCGCCACGGTCGAGGCCATCCTGCACCACGCGTCAGTCCACACCCATCTGGACGTCATCGCCATCACCGACCACGACACGCTGGCCGGCGCGCAACGCGCCCTGGAGCTGGCCCCGCGCTTCCGCGTGGAAGTGGTCCCCGGCGTGGAGGTGACCACCGCGGAGGGGCATCTGTTGGCTCTGTTCGTCACCGAGCCCGTGGCCGCGGGCATGTCCTTTGTGGATACGGCCCGCCGGGTGCGGGAGATCGGCGGCCTGCCTTTCGCCGCGCATCCCTTCGACGCGCTGGCCAAGGGCGTGGGCACCCGCGGCCTGCGACGCATCCAGCAGGCGCATCCGGGCCTGCTCGCGGGCGTGGAGGTCGTCAACGGCTCCTTGCTGACCCCCGTGGGCAACGCGCGGGCGGAGCGACTGCGTTGGGAGCTGAGGCTGCCTGGCATCGGAAATTCGGACGCGCACCTGCTGGAGGATATCGCCGCGGGCTACACCCTCTTCCCGGGCAAGACCGCACAGGACCTGCGCGCAGCCCTGGAGGCGGGGCATGTGACCCCAGCGCTGCGGCAGCGGGACCGCGCGTTCTATCGCCGGGCCCTGACGCGTTTCGCCCTGCGCATGGGCCTGGGCCTGGCCGACACCCTGGACGAGCGCGGGGAGGAGCCCCGCATCCGCCGCGGCCGGGCCTGAACCCCTTACTCCTCCCCTGTCACTTTCCCCCGCGCCCGCTTGATCTCCGACCGTCGCCGCTTCGCCTGCAGCCGCCGCTCTTTGGCCGCCTCGGAAGG
>CAZDCN010000257.1:0-4567 GCA_964503945.1 uncultured Caldilineales bacterium | reverse complement strand
ATGCGTATCGCCCATCAGTTTAACGCAATACGCAATACGTCCCTTACAGCCTCGGCCAACGTGGCCGCCAAAGCCTTTTCGCAAAGGAGGCCGACGTTTATTTAAGAACAACCTGTCATGAAGCCGGTTTCTGGGTCCACCAAAGCAAGGCTGAGAGCAACAGCGTGACCAGGGCGACGCCCAGGCCCCATGTTTGCCGGGGCGAGCGAAAGCGCAGGGTGACCTGATGGTCGCCCGGGGGCAGCAACACGGCCTGAAATGCGCCATCCGCGCGGAGCACAGGCTGCCACGGCCCGCCGTCGATGCTGGCCTCCCAGCCAGGATACCACGCCTGGGCCACCAACAACGCGCCGGGCCCATCCGATTGCGTCTGGATGAGGACGCGGTTGGCCTCCCAACTGGAGATATCCGCGTTGCCGCCGGGTCCGTCCAGAACCCGGCCTTCTTCCAAAATGACCTCGGACAGGGGCTGAAAGTCGGGATCGTGGAGCGCAGCCAGGGCCGCGTCCTGATCGGGAACGACGCGGGTCCGGCCCAGCAGATGGGCGCGGGGCTGGAACCGTCGATTGCGATAGACATTCAGGTCGGGATCGCCATCGAAGGCCAGCTCCCACACATCCCAATCCAACGGGACGTCCTTTTTTCCCAACAGATATTTCACATTGAGCAGCGCGTACTTATCGGTGCTGCGGCTGTCCATGCTGTTCCAGTAACGCTCGTAATAGGCCAGGCTCAAGGGATTGGCCACGCCCCACACGTCATCCAGGCCGTGAACCAGGGCCGCGTCGGGCTGCCAGAACGCGTCGATATCGGTGCGGGCGTCGATGCGGTAGAGATCGGGGTCGCTTTTCAGGAAATCGAGGATGGCCGGGCGAGTGAAGTTGGCGGTGGGGTCTTTTTCGGAGATGTCGTTGTACGCGCCCAGGGAGGCGAGATCGATGAAAATGAGGCCGATGCTGAGAACGGCGAAGGTTCGGCTTCCCATCCAGCCCTGCTTGCGGGCGAAGAAGAGCGCCATGCCCGCGGTCAGCAGCAGCCAGAAGTGCATGACCGCGATGGTGACGATGCTGGTGCGCAGAAGCAGGCCCGCATCGGCCTGGTTGCTGAGAAGGAGTGCGGCGTACACCAGGGGAACGCCCACGGCCAGGGTGATGATGAACAGGGCTCGCAGCAATTTCCACACGCCCTGCACCAGCCGGGCGTCTTTCGCATGCCATGCGCCCATCATGGCCTGCAAGCCCCGGCCCGCCAGCAGCGCGATGCTCAAATCCAGCAGGAAGATGAATCGGGCCGGCGCGCGCAGCTGCTCCAACCCCGGCAACAGCCAGGTGAACCAGCCGTGCACAATGCTGTAAATCCCCAAACTGAAGGCCAGGGAAGTCAGGCCCAGGCCCGCCAGCAGCCAGGTCAGCCGGTCCCGGCGCAACAGGACGCCCGTCAACGCCAGAATCAGGGTGAACACGCCGATGTAGCCCACCTCCACCCGCGGCCACAGGCCCCAGTGCAGCGCGGGCGAACGTCCGAAAAAGCCGGGGATGACCATGCCGATGAGTTGTGCGGGCGAGAGGGAGAAGCCCACCGTCTGGGCGTAGGTCCAGTCGCTGCGGGATGTGAACCGCGCGATCTCCAGGCCCGGCAGCAACATGGGCGCCATGACGCCGACGCTCACCAGGGTCGGAAGCGCCACGGCCATGACGGTGCGCTTCCAGGTCCGCCGCCATGCGCTCACCTCGGTGACGAACCAGAATCCGGCCCACAGCCCCACCGTCATCAGGCCGAACAGCGTCATCTGAATGTGCCCCAACAGGGAGCCGACCCCCAACGCCAATCCTGCTCCCAGGGCCCAACGCAAACTGCCCCCGGTGAGATAACGATGCACCCCCAACAGGGCCAGGGGCAGCCAGGCGACTACGCCGATGAGGTTCAGATTGCCGAAATGCGTGATGAACAAGTCGCTGAACATGAAGGACGCGGCCGTCAACGTCGCGGCGTAGCGGTTGAGCTTCAGTCCCCGGGCCAGGGCGTAGGCGGTCACGCCCGCCCACCCAATATGTCCCATCACCAGCCATTCCATATCCCGATACGTGATCGCCCCTCCCAGCAGAAAACGCAGGAGATGAGGGGGATAGAAGAGGCCCGCCTGCACCTCAGCCGCGAAAGGAACGCCGCTGTAGATGTGCGGGTTCCACAGCGGCCAGACCCCCGCCTTTAAGCTTTGTTGTACAAAGTAGTATGTAGGAAAAAGGAAGCTGCCCAGATCGCCGCCATCCGCGGGCATGTAAGCATCGCCCGCGACCAGCCGCCAGAAGAAGGCGACGACCAGCCCTGCGAACAACCCCGGCATGAGGGCATCCACAAAGCGCTCGGGCCAGCGCCAGCGGATGAGCGCCAGGGCGATAAGATAGAGAAGAACGAGAGTCAGAAGCATGGAGCAATGCTGCAGGCGGCTGCGGAGAGATTTCGGCGGCGTCTCTGTTCAATCGGTGTCATCGGCGTTTCCGACGTCGCCTGTGAGGTCGCGAAGCACCGCGATTTCATCGCAGGCGTGGAATTTAGGGCAATACACGCATTCGCCCCAGATTTTTGGGCTGATCTCCCAACGGTTAACGACGTGAAACCCCAGGCGCTGAAAGAAATCAGGGACCAGGGTGAGGGCGCAGATCTGACGCAGGCCCCGCTGTCGAGCGGTCTCCACCAGCGCGTCCACGATCTTTCCCCCCACGCCTCGGCCATGCCAGGCGGGATCCACGGCCAGTGAACGCAGCTCCACCAGGTCGGGCCCGAGGTAGGCGATGTAGCCGCAACCGATGACCCGGCCATCGGCTTCCGCCACCAGAAAATCGCCCAGGGCCCGGCGCACCTGGTCGGGCGTGCGATGCAGCATGAGGTTCTGGTCCGCAAAGTGGTTGACCAGGTCGCAGATGGGTTGGATATCGGTCTCGACGGCCGGGCGGATGATCATGGTGGGAAAACTGGGAGACGCAAGCGCTGGCCCACGGATACGGATGAATCGAGGACGCGGATTGACACGGCCTTCGGACACAGATGTTGAAAGCATTCGTGTTTTTCGCGTTCATCCGCGTCCGAATTCTATGCCTCTTTTTCCTTTGCGCCTTTTGCGGCTTTGCGTGAGATAAAGCTATTTTCAGGACAGCGCCGCGGCCAGGCGCTCCACCGCGATGTCCACCTCGTCCTTGCTGATGATGAGCGGCGGCACGAGACGCAGCACGTCCGCGCCCGCGTTCAGCAGGAGCAGGCCCTGTGCGTAGCCCGCCTGCACCACGGGCCCGGCCGGCATATCCAGCTGCACCCCCAGCATCAGACCTCGCCCCCGCACCTCGCGGATGTGGGGATGGTTCAGCGCCTCCAGACGCTCCTTGAAGTACGCGCCCGTCTCCTGCACATGCTCCAGGAACGCGGGATCGCTGATGCGATCCACAACCACGTTGGCCACCGAGGTGACGAAGGGGCCGCCGGCGAAGGTGGTGCCGTGGTCGCCGGGATGGATGACTTGGGCCACCCGTTCGGTGACCAGCACCGCGCCGATGGGCAGGCCGTTGGCCAGGGGCTTGGCCGAACACAAGATGTCGGGGAGGACGCCCAACGCTTCATGGGCCCAGAAGGTCCCCGTGCGGCCTACGCCGCACTGCACCTCATCGAAGATGAGGAGGGCGTCATGCGCCCAGGCCAGCTCCCGCAACGCGGTCATGAATCCCGCGTCCGCGGGATGGATGCCGCCTTCGCCCTGAATGGGCTCCACGATGATGGCGCACACGCGGTCGTCGATGACGTCCCGGACGCTGTCGATGTGGTTGAAGCGGGCGAAGCGCACGCCGGGCATGAGGGGCTCGTAGGGTTTCTGATATTTCTCCCGCGGGGTGGCGGCCAGCGCGCCCATGGTGCGGCCATGAAATGCGCCGGTGAAGGCGATGATGTCGGTTTTGCCCTCGCCGAAATGGGTGCGCGCGAATTTGCGCGCGAACTTCATGGCGGCTTCGGTGCTCTCTGTGCCGCTGTTCTGAAAGTGCACCCGGTCGGCGAAGGGGGTGATTTCCACCAGCTTTTGGGCCAGCCGGGCCATGGGCTCGTTGTGATAGAGGTTGGAATAGTGGAG
Organism: uncultured Caldilineales bacterium; assembly: GCA_964503945.1. GTDB lineage: Bacteria > Chloroflexota > Anaerolineae > J102 > J102 > M2005. The sequence goes on along the minus strand of CAZDCN010000257.1, from coordinate 453 downwards.
GGGTTTCTTACCCGCTGCGCAGATGGTCTCCGCGATCTCCGGGTCACCGTAGCCCAGGGCGCTGACCGCGATGCCGGCCACCAGGTCGAGATAGCGGTTGCCCTCGGCGTCCTCCAGCCACGCGCCCTGCCCGTCCACCAGCACGATGGGGGGGCGGTTGTAGGCGTGGACGACGTATTTTTGTTCGAGTTCGATGGCGTTCATTGGGCGCTCCTGCTTCGTAAATAGGCCTCACGCAAAGACGCAGAGGCGCAAAGGAAAAAAGAAGCAAGTGGAAAAAAGGTTTGCAGGTGGCAAGTCGCAAGTGGCAAGTGGACTTGTGCAGTCCTACCTGCCACCTGCCACCTGCTACTTGCCACCATTTTCATCGGTATCGGCGGGCAACCGCCCATGATGCTTGCTTCGTAAATAGACGTTGGCGTCGTTTGCGGAGACCTTCTCATAGCCAGCGTT
>CAZDCN010000256.1:0-4570 GCA_964503945.1 uncultured Caldilineales bacterium | reverse complement strand
CGATCCCACCCAAATCACCCCCGACGACATCCGACACGCGGAAAAACTCATCGGCCTCGAATTCACCGACGCAGAGCGGGCCTTGATGTTGGAAAAGGTGCGAGCGTTGCGTCAGAGCTATGAGGCGCTGCGCGAGCTCGCCTTCCCCAACCAGCTCCTGCCCGCCATCCGCTTCGATCCCGAACTGTTGGGCGAAGCTCAACCGCCCGTCTATCCCCTGGCCCGGGAGCCCGCGCCACCCTATCCGCCGCCCGCCGACCAAGAGGAGATCGCCTTCGCCTCCCTGAGTCAGCTCGCCTTTTGGCTCCGCCGGGGCGAAGTCACCTCGGTGGGGCTGACCGAGCTCTATCTGCACCGGCTGAAGCGGTTCGATCCCCAACTGCACTGCGTCATCACCCTCACCGAGGAGCGGGCAATGGCGCAGGCCCGCCGCGCGGATGAGGAATTGCGGTCGGGCGTGGACCGCGGCCCGTTGCACGGCATCCCTTGGGGCGCCAAAGACCTGTTGGCCGTGCGCGGGTATCCCACCACCTGGGGCGCAAACCCCTATCGGGATCAGATTATCGACGAAGATGCGACTGTGGTCACTCGCCTGGATGACGCGGGGGCCGTGCTCGTGGCCAAATTGAGCATGGGCGCGCTGGCCTGGGGGGATGTCTGGTTCGGCGGCACGACGCGCACGCCCTGGAACCCCGAGGAGGGCGCCAGCGGCTCCTCCGCGGGGTCGGGCGCGGCCACGGCTGCGGGCCTGGTGGGCTTCAGCATCGGCACCGAGACCTGGGGCTCCATCGTTTCGCCCGCCACCCGCAACGGCGTGACGGGCCTGCGTCCCACCTTTGGGCGGGTGAGCCGCCACGGCGCCATGGCCCTGAGCTGGACCATGGACAAAATCGGGCCCATGGGCCGCAGCGCTGAGGATTGCGCCCTGGTCTTTGCAGCCATCTACGGACGGGATGACCGGGACCCCACCACCGTGGACAAGCCCTTCCCCTGGCCGCCCCAGCTCGACCTGCGCGGGCTGCGCCTGGGGTATCTGGCGGAGGATTTTCAGAAAGATTATCGGGGCAAAGCCAACGACGCTCGGGCGTTGGAGGTCTTCCGGGAGCTGGGCGTGGAGCTGGTTCCCATCCAACTGCCCGACTACCCCATCGACGCGCTCAGCTTCATCCTGTTCGCGGAGGCGGCCGCGGCCTTCGATCAACGCACCCGCAGCCATCGGGATGACGAACTGGTGCGGCAGGTGGAGGACGCCTGGCCCAACTTCTTCCGCCTCTCCCGGCTGGTCCCCGCGGTGGAATACATCCAGGCCAATCGGGTGCGCACGCGGCTCATGGCCGCCATGCGCGAGCTCTTCACCCAGGTGGACGCATACATCGGCCCCTCGCTGGAGGGCGACAACCTGCTGCTGACCAACCTCACCGGGCATCCCTCCCTTACCCTGCCCACGGGCCTGGCCGAGGACGGCCTGCCCGCCGCCATCACCCTCACCGGGCGGCTGTTCGACGAGGCGACAATCCTGGCCCTGGGCCGCGCCTTTCAAAGGGAGACCGACTTCCACCGCGCCCGCCCTCCCATGGATCTCTGAATACACAGGCCCGAATACGCCCCCTGCTTTCCCCCTCTCTCAAGAATATGGTATGATCGGAACGCCTTGATACGTTCAGGTCATACGAACATGTTGCCCGACAAAAGGAAGCTCCAGAAAATTTCCCCTGCCGCCGTCGTCGAATCCAATCTCGAATGGTTGCTGGGCGAAGACCTCGCCCTGGTAAGGCAACTCATCCAGGAGCGCAGCCAGACGAACTATCCCTTCGTCAACGACGTGCTCAGCGACGCCATGCCCGCCCATCTGCCGCGGGCCATCATCACATTGGGCTCCAGCAGGTTGGGACACGCGACGCAGGAGAGCCGGGTGGCATTGGCCGCGGCCATCGAGATGCTGCACATGGCCGTCACCGTGCACGAACTCATCCCGCGCGGGGAGATTCAGGTGACCGAGCAACAGCGGATGTTGATGGGCAGCGCCATTCTCATCGGGGATTACTGCTTCAGTCAGGCCTCTTCGCTGGCCGCATCCACGGGCAGCCCCGCGGTGGTGGCCGCGTTTTCCGATGCGCTGGCCCGGCTTTCGGAGCGACGGGTGCAGACCTTGCTCGAAACCCCCGATCAGCCCCACGCGGACGACGCGATCCTCTACGCGGCCGCGGCCGACGTGGGCGCGCTCCTGGTCGGGCTGCCCAAACCGTTGCGCTACGCCCTGCGCGAAGCCGCGGCTTCCTTTGGCGAAGTGCTGACCGATTCCGAAACGTCGGTGGTCGAGGCGTTCATGCATCTGGAATCCCTCACCAAGGATTGGCCCGGCGTAAAGCCCCTGAGCAACTGGTTTCGCAGCCATTACCCCGCGCCCTAGCTCCCTCCTGCCATCAAAAAACCCCCGCACGGATCACCGGCGGGGGTTCGAACCATATTGGGTTTTTGTTTAGATCTCGTCGAGCGCGGAGTAGCCGGGGCCTTCGGAGAAGAAGAGCGCGTTGAGCTCGATATCCTTCTCATATTCCTCGGGCACATCCTCTTCGGGGAAGATGGCGTCCACCGGGCATTCGGGAACACAGGCGCCGCAATCGATGCAGGTGTCGGGATCGATGTAATACAGCGGCCATTCATCTTCGGGGATGCCGGGAACGATGCACTCGACGGGACAAACATCGACACAAGCGCCGTCGCGGACACAGATTTCGGTGATTACGTGCGTCATAATCTCTACTCCTTTTTGTTGCCTGCGAGATCTTCGTTGATCTCGGGCAGAGTGGGATTGAGGAACGAAAACGATGCCAAGAGGGAATTGTGAAGCGTACGAGGGTTTTGTAGCAGATATTTCAGCAAATCGCAAATTTCCAATCAGGCGATCTCTGCTTTCAATATCCGCCAGGGATTATCCTCGATCGGCACCAGGTTGTTTAGCACAGAATGGGGGATGTCGTCAAGAAAGACCTGGTCGGAGACGTGGTCATGGAAGACAATTCGGATGGAGCGGTAGGCGGGACGCCAGTTGCCGGTCGTCTCTCGCCGAATTGTCAGATGTTTTCCATCGAAATCCATCTCGAAACGGGTGAGGCGGTAGTCCCCATCCCGATAGCGCAGGGTTTCCCCATCATCTTCATAAAGCCAGGAGACGCCCGAGCCCGGATAGACGTGCAATTCCAGCGGCGCGTCCGGCGCTTCTTCCACGAACTGCCGCACCGGGCCCATGGGCAACACCGCGCCCGCCCGCACGAACAGGGGAACCTTGTCCAGGGGCGTCTCCCGGGCGATGAACCCGGGACCGGAGACGCGCTCGTCCGTCCAGAAATCATACCAATCCCCCGCGGGAAGCAGCACATCCCGGGCGGTCATGCGCTCCTCCAGCGCCGGCGCCACCAGCAAATGGTCGCCGAACAGCCACTGATCATCGATGGCCAGGAAGACTTCATCCGTGGGGTTTTCGAAGAACATGGGCCGCATCATGGGCATGCCCTGATGCACATACTGCCAGAACATGGTGTAGATGGCCGGGAGCAGCCGATAGCGCAATTCGATGTACTGGCGGCAGATGGCTTCCACCTCCTGGCCATAGCGCCAGGGCTCCTGCCAGGCTGTGCCTTTGGCCGTGTGGGTGCGGAAGAAGGGATGGAACGCGGCCGAGGAGAGCCAGCGGGCGTAGAGTTCGGGCGTGGGCGAGCCATGGAACCCGCCGATATCGGAGCCGGTGAACGCCAGGCCCGACAGGCCCAGGTTCATGAGCATGGCGGGCGTGATGCGCAGGTCCTCCCAGGCACTGTGGTTGTCCCCGGTCCATGTGCTGGCATAGCGCTGGGTTCCGGCATAGGCGGAGCGGGTGAAAACCCAGTTGCGTCGACGGGGTCGCCAGCGGTTCAGGCCCGCCAGCGTGGCCTGCACCATCTGCATGCCATAGGCGGAATGCACCTGCCAGTGCTCCCCGCCCAGCCCTTCCAGCTCATGCTGGACTCTGGGCGGAAACGTCTGGCCGCCGAAGAGGGTGGGCTCGTTCATGTCATTCCAAAAGCCGTCGAAGCCCGCGTCCAGCAGGCGCTTATACCATTGCCCCCACCAGGCCCGCACCCGCTGGCTGGTGAAATCGGGGAAATAACATTCGCCCGGCCACACCGGGCCGTGAAACAGGCTGCCGTCGGGCAGCTTGCAGAAGACATCCTCCTCCACGCCGCTGACGCACACATCGTAGTTTGTATCCACCTTGATGCCGGGATCGATCATCCCCACCGCCTTGAAACCGTCCGCATGCAGGTCGGCGAGGAGGCCCGGCAGGTCGGGAAACGCGTTTTTGTCCCAGGTGAAGCAACGGAAGCCCTCCATGTAGTCGATGTCGAAATGGATGGCGTCGCAGGGGATGCGGCGTTGGCGGAATTCCCGGGCGATTTCCCGCACGACGGCCTCGGTTCCGTAGCTCCAGCGGGATTGATGGTAGCCCAGGGTCCACAGAGGCGGCAGTTGAGCGTGGCCCGTCAGGTCCGCGTAGCGGGCCAGGACGTGCGCGGGCTCGGGCCCGAAGAGG
>CAZDCN010000255.1:0-4572 GCA_964503945.1 uncultured Caldilineales bacterium | reverse complement strand
CGTCGGGCTTGCTCTCCCAACCATCGGGGCCAATCCAAAACGCCAACATCACTGTTGGGCAAGGCGTCGTCCAGCGCAACGGACAGATTACCATCCCCATTACCGCGCAGATGACCGGCAACGTTCTCGGCGCCGCCACCATTGAAGTGCAATTCGACCCCAACGTCGTTCGCCCCGATGCATGCGTTGCAGATCCAAACGGCGCTTTCGATCTAAGGGCCTGCAACGCCCACTTCTCCGAAAACGCCGTACGATTCACTCTGGCATCCTCTCAAGGCGTTACGGACGACACGGTTCTTGCCAACATCACGTTCGTCCCTGTGGGCGAGCCAGGCGATAGCACCTCACTTAGCGCCAACGCGATCACGTTCACTAACGTTCACGGAGAAACCATTCCCAACGAAATCAAGGAGGGCCGCATCGACGTCTGGTCACGGCTAAAGGTGTTTCTACCCTTCTCCCGTTAATCGATTCTGACACCCCTTCAGGCCGGAGTGCAAACCGCTCCGGCCTTTTCCTTTTCCCGGCTATCTTGTATCATTGCCATATCCCCCCTCTACGTGATGCGCATTAACCGCCAACCGCTTCATCATACTCAACTTCGGGGGAAACATGTAGGCCCGCCGCAATTCAAAAACACATAGGCTGTTTATCATGAAACGACGATTACTTTTTCCCCTACTTATCCTCTTGCTAGCAAGCCTGACTCTTATCGGCTTGGACGCAGTTCGCACCCAGGCCCAAACGCCCGCGCCCGACTTCACGGCCATGCTCCAGCGCCCCCATGTCTCCGGCCAGGCGCTGGTGAAATTCGCACCTGACGCGGATTCCCCCCTTAAACGCCTGCCCGGCGCCCGCCATCTCTTCGACGACTGGTTCGTCATCCCCGTGGGCGCGGACAAAAGCCTGGCCGAGGCCATGAGGGACTTGGCCCAGCGGGATGACGTCCTCCTGGTTGAGCCCGATTACCTCGTGCAATTGGATGATCCCCCTCCTGCGCCAGGTCCAGACCTGGCCACGCGCCTGGACGCCTATCCCAACGACCCCTTCTATGCCTACCAATGGCACATGCCCCAGGTGCAATCCGATGCGGCTTGGAGCATCAATCGCGGCGCGGATGTGGTGGTCGCGATCGTGGACACCGGGGTCTCCCGCGGCTCCGACCTGCAATGCCGCACGTTCGTCAGCCCCTATAACGCCATCACCGACACGTCGGGTGAGTTTGCTGCTCAAGATCAAAACGGCCACGGCACCCATGTAGCAGGCACAGTGGGACAGTGCACCGACAACAATGTCGGCGTCACGGGCCTTGCTCCTGATGTGAAGATCATGCCGGTGCGCGTCCTCGACGCGGACGGAACTGGCAGCATGTCGCAGATCGGCACGGGCATCCGCTGGGCCGCCGACCACGGCGCGCATGTCATCAACATGTCGCTGGGCATGGATTGTTACGGCGCATCCTATGACTCCTGTCGCGACGCATTCGTGGATGACGCTATCGCCTACGCCGTTTCCAAAGACATCGTCATTGTGGCCGCGGCGGGCAATTCCAGCGGCTCCACGCCCTACTATCCCGCCAACCATCCCGACGTCATCGCCGTGGCCGCGGTGGACTACAACCGCAACCTCGCGCCCTATTCCAACCGCGGCAGCGCGATCAGCGTCAGCGCCCCAGGAGGAAACCTTAACGTCGACGCTAACGGAGACGACTATGTCGATGGCGTACTGCAAGAAACCTTCGACGATAGTGGGTCATGGGGCTATTACTTCTTCCAGGGCACATCCATGGCCTCCCCCCACGTTGCGGCAGCCGCAGCCTTGTTGCGCTCCTACGTGCCAGCGGCCAATCGAACTCAGGTGCAACAAGCCTTAGAGCAGACAGCCATGGATTTGGGAGCTCCGGGCAAAGATAACACATACGGCTACGGACTTATCCAAGTTGCTGACGCCCTACGTTATCTGAAACAACTCACGGCCCCAACGCCCACGCCAGCGCCCTTTACATGGTGGATGGAAGCAGAAAACGGCAGTTTGAAACAACCGATTGGCATGGGTGAGGATGAGAACGCTTCAGGTTGTGGATACATCTACGTTACTGAAAAATGGTCGGATGGGGGGGCGACTTTCAACTTCAATCTTCCCGATGCCGGGAACTATTACATTTGGGCGCGAGCTATGGGCAGAGGATGGAGCAACAATTCATTCTTTATCCGCATCGATGATGGTGAAGAATTTCATTTCGAGATCTTGCCCGCAGATGACGGCACATGGTCATGGGCCTGGAAACCCGCGCCCCCTCCAGAAGAGTACACTGATTCCATTTATCTCTCATCGGGCCCACATACCATCCAATTCAGATCACGGGAACAGGGTTCCCGCCTGGATGCAATTCTAATCACCAATCAGGCTAGCTACACCCCTACTGAATTCCACGAGTGCGGTAATACACCACCGCCTTCCGCAAACCAACGCGTGTGGCTTCCTCTCACATTAAGTTCTTGGCCAGAGCCGACGCCGACTCCCACCGCGACTCCCGGTGGACAGATCTACGGCAAAATTACTTTCAACAACCAGCGAGCTCCTGGCATTAAACTCGCCCTTCGCGTTTATGACAACGCCACGGAGAGCACCGTCGCCACCACCTACACCGACAGCCAGGGACGCTACAGCTTCAAGAACGTCCCCTCTCTGCCCTCAGGAAAACGCTACTACGTCCGCTACGGCCCCAACGCTGACGATGATAAATTCGTCTACCTCTGGTTCGGTCCCGACATCACCTCCTATCGCCAGGGACAGATCAAACATGGCGGGGATTTCGACATTGCCGATGTGAAGATGACATCGCCCCCCAACAACGCCACCCGTCCTTTGCCCGTCACCTTCACCTGGCAGAAACGCGCCTACACGCGCGACACCTACCAGTTCATCCTTTTCGACCTGGATGGATATGCCTGGTGGAGAACCGATGATCTGGGTTACGTGGACGGGGTGACCATCACGGGACTGCCCTCCGACGTTCAGTTCGGCAAGGCGTATGGCTGGTATCCGCGCCCCATGAATGGCCCGGACAGCTTCGGCTCATCCTTCTACTATCGCAAGATCACCTTCTCTCGCAGTCTCTCCCAGACAGCGGCCCAAGCATTCCCGCGGCCCGTGGCGGAGCTCGGCATCCTCACCAAACGGCAGGCCCAACTCGTCCCCAGGATGCTCATGACAAAATAACCAAGCTTCCAACTCCATTCCGCCAGAGGCTATAACGCTTTTGACGAGATCCATTTCAGGGAGGCGGCGACAAATCACTGCGCTAAACCAAACGCCGTCGCCGCCTCCCTGAAGTGAGCCTGCCCAAATGGGACATCCAATGTCGACTGTCAGCTTGCCGCCGGCCAGAGGGATGCGATATCCGCGAATTGTGCAGGGATGACAAAACTCCGGGAATAGGGTAAAATAAAAGCAGGTTCGAGGAGGAGCCTGAGGAATCGTCGCCATATCGTTTGTGCACTCTCCCATGAGGTGCGCTTTTCATGACCCAACATCGCGCGATTCATCATCCTGTCAACCCGCCCAGGCAATTTGTCTTTGGCCCTGTGCCCTCGCGACGATTAGGGCAATCCCTGGGCATCGACACGATTCCTCTGAAAACTTGTAATTGGAACTGCGTCTATTGTCAATTGGGGCGTAGCCAACCGCTGGTTCATGAGAGGAAGGAGTACTTTCCGCGCCAGGCGATTCTGGCGGAGTTTCAGAGGGTGCTGGCCGCGCATCGGCCCGAGGAGATCGATTGGGTGACCTTTGTGGGCTCGGGAGAACCAACCCTGCACAGCGGCATCGGCTGGCTGATTCGCGAGGTCAAAAAGCTAACGGACAAGCCCGTAGCCGTGATCACCAACGGCTCTCTGCTCTATCTGCCCCAGGTGCGAGAGGCGCTGCTCCCGGCGGATGCGGTCATGCCCACGCTGGACGCGGGGACGCCGGAGCTCTACCGCAAGATCAACCGCCCCTGGCCCGAGCTCACTTACCAGCGATTGGTCGAGGGATTGCGCGCGTTTCGGGCCGAGTACCATGGCAGGTTGTGGATCGAGGTCATGCTGGTGAAGGGATTGAACGACGGCGAAAGGGCGTTGAGGGACTTGGCCGCGGTGATGCAATCCATCCATCCCGACCAGGTGCACATCCTCCTGCCCGATCGACCGCCCGCAGAAGCCTGGGTTCAGCCCGCGAATGAGGAGGGCGTGCTGCGAGCCATGGCCATCCTGGGCAATGTAGCCCAGGCAGTGCACCCTCGCGAGGGCGTCTTCGATCTCAGCGACTTCGAGAACCCTCTGGACGCCATCGTGTCCATCATCACCCGACATCCCATGCGAGAGGAGCAGATTCGCCGGGCGCTGGGGGATTGGCCATCGGCACAGGTTGACGCCGCCCTGACGGAGCTGGAGCGCAGTGGCCGAGCGCAGGTCGTGGAACGCTACGGTGTGCGTTTCTGGAGCGCAGCCCCTGCTCGTTATCCCTCTCCTGAACAAAGCCTGCGCACCCAACCCAAATCATTTCCTCCCAAGTAAAGGCTCAACAACT
>CAZDCN010000254.1:0-4599 GCA_964503945.1 uncultured Caldilineales bacterium | reverse complement strand
GATAAGCGACCACCAGATCATCGGCCAGGAGGATGTCGCGGGTGATCTTCCGGGCCAGTTTTTCCATCCCATTGAGTTCCCGGGGGAGCTCGATATCCATGAAACGACAGCGGATGTTGGGGAACTCCTCTCGAATGACCTTGCAGGGACCCAGCGGCATGGCTTGGGCGGGATGCACGTCGGACAGGCCGGAGAAGTCCAGGGCATGATGCCCGATGAACACCAGCTTGATGGTGCGCGTAATGTTCAGGGCGTAGAGGGTCTGGGCCAGATACATGAACGTGGCCATGCTGCGCTGTCGGGCGTCGTGAAAATCGTCCGAGCGCTCGTTCCAGGCGATGATGATGGCCTCGGGCAATCGACCCTCTGCATCCAGCGTTTCGAACAGCCGACGGATGTCATCCCGGCTGCCAGGACGGATCGCAAACGCGTTTTTCCCTTTGCGGGCGTATGTTTCCCCGGCGTCGACCACGATCACGGGCATGCCCGCTTCACGCAGATTGGCGATCAAGGGGTCGCCCAGCGAGTCTCGCAGGATGAGCCAGGGCGCGTGATCTCCCGTGGCCTGGGGCAGCTTGCCCGTCAGGGGCGCTCGACGCCAGGAGGGTGCATACAACCATTGGGACGGATCCTGACGTTTGATCAGCGCCGCGTCCACCGACGCTTTCGCCAATTCAAATTCCCGCATGTCGGGCTCCACCCAGTGCCGCTGGCGCTGGAAGGGATAGGTGGGCAGGGGGATGCGATAGCGCCGTTCGTTTTCGTAAAAAGCCTCCCATTCCAGGCTCACGCCCGCGGCCCAAAGCTGGCCCAGGGTCTCCAGCAGGAAAGCCTGGTCGTGGCGCTGGACGCGGGGATGGCGCAGGGAGGAGAGGATGATATGCTCGGGCGTGGCCGCATCGTGCCAGCGGGCCAATCGGGCCAGGGTGTTGCCCGGCCCCACTTCCAATAGAACCATCGCCGTCTCAGCCAGCAAACGCCCCACGCCCTCGGCGAAGCGCACGGCCCGGCGCAGGTGCTGGGCCCAGTAAGCCGGGTCCGCGGCCTGCTCGGGCGCGATCCAGTCGCCGGTGAGGTTAGAGAGGAAACGGGTTTGGGGCGGTTGGGGGTGCGCGCGGGCCACCAGGGTCTCGAATTCGGCCAGGATGGGCTCCATCATGGCGGAGTGGAAGGCGTGGGAGGTGTGCAACCGTCGCACGCCGTGGCCCGCTTCATCCAGGGCCTTTTCCAGGGCGTCGATGGCGTCGAAGGGGCCGGAGACCGCGACCAGGTTGGGCGCGTTCACCGCGGCCAGGGAGAGCCGCTCATCCCGCGCCAGCCAGAGCGCGATGTCCGCCTCGGAAAGCTGTACGCTGAGCATGGCGCCCGGCGGCAGGGATTGCATGAGCCGCCCTCGGGCCGCGACCAGGGCCAAAGCGTCTTCCAATGTGAAGACGCCCGCCAGGGCAGCGGCCACGTATTCGCCAATGCTGTGGCCGATCATGGCCTCGGGTTGGACGCCCCAGTGCATCCAGAGCTGCGCCAGCGCGTATTCGATGGTAAAGAGTGCGGGCTGGGTGTATTGGGTCTGCTTCAGCTTCGCTTCCGCCTCATCCTCCTGGCCCGCAGGAGGGAAGATGAGGTCGCGGATGTCGATATTCAAATGGGGGCGAAGCCATTCGGCGCAGCGGTCCACATGCTCGGCGAAGATCGGCTCGTTGTCGTAGAGATCGCGCGCCATATTCACATATTGGGCGCCCTGACCGCTGAACATGAAGGCTATGGGCCGGCCTTCGAACTCTTCGACCGCGTCGAAAAGGCGTTCAGGATCGCGATTTTCGAGGATGGCGGCGACTTGGTCGGCGGTGCGGGCCACCAGCATCCGCCGATATTTGAAGGTCTTGCGGCCCACTTTCAGGGTGTAGGCGGCGTCCGCCAGATTGATGTCGTGGTGGGCGCGCAAATGTGCGGCCAGGTTGTCGGTGGCCTGCTCCAGGGCCTGGGGCGTGCGCGCCGAAAGGGTGACCAGTTGCCAGGCGCGAGAAGGTCCGGAGGGCGGGCGTTGGGGCGCTTCCTCCAGCACGGCGTGGGCGTTGGTGCCCCCCATGCCGAAGGAGCTGACCCCGGCCCGTCGCGGCAACCGATCGGTGATCCAATCGGAAAGCCGCTGCTGCACGTAAAAGGGACTGTTCTCGAAATCGATCTGCGGGTTGGGCGCGGTGAAGTTGATGGAGGGAGGGATCTGCTTGTGGTGAAGGGCGAGCACGGTTTTGATCAATCCGGCCACGCCCGCGGCCGCGTCCAGATGCCCGATGTTCGCCTTGACCGAACCGATGGCGCAGAATTGCTTTTCATCGGTGTGCTCTCGGAAGACTTGGGACAACGCTTCGATTTCGATGGGATCGCCCAGCATGGTGCCTGTGCCATGGGCCTCGATATAAGTGATGCTGGATGGATCCACGCCAGCCAGCACTTGGGCCGTGGCAATGACCTTCGCCTGACCGTCCACGCTGGGCGCGGTGTATCCCACTTTGCTGGCGCCGTCATTGTTGATGGCGGTGGCCCGGATCACCGCGTAGACGCTATCCCCGTCCAGCAAAGCATCTTCCAGGCGTTTGAGCACGACGATGCCCACGCCTTCGCCCGCGACCGTGCCTTTGGCGTCGGCGGAGAAGGGGCGGCAATGGCCATCGGGCGAGAGGATGCCCCCCTCCTGGTAGAGATAGCCTGCTTTCTGGGGAATGCGCACGGAAACGCCGCCGGCCAGCGCCATATCACATTCATAATTGACCAGGGACTGGCAGGCCAGATGCACGGCCACCAGCGATGTGGAGCACGCCGTTTGCACGTCCACGCTCGGGCCACGCAGATTGAGTTTGTAGGATGTTCGGGTGGTGAGGAAGTCCTTGTCGTTGCTCAGGGGAAGTTGATAGGGTTGCACCGTCTCCCGAATCACCCGATTGCGCATCAAATTGTAGAAAATGTAAGAGCCCATGCTCATCCCGGCGAAGACGCCGATGAGCCCTGGATAGACGTCGGGATTGTATCCCGCGCGCTCCAACGCCTCCCAGGCTGTTTCCAAAAAGATGCGCTGTTGAGGGTCCATGATATCGGCTTCGCGAGGATAAAAGCCGAAGAAACCCGAATCGAACAAGTCGGCGCCCTCCAGATGTCCGCCCGCGTTCACGTAGTGAGGATGGTCCAGCAGCTTGGGATCGACCCCGGCATCCTCCATTTCCTCCCGCGTGAAAAAGCGGATGGATTCCACCCCCTCCACCAGGTTTCGCCAGAACGCATCGATATCATCCGCGCCGGGGAATCGCCCCGCCAAGCCTATCACGGCGATGTCGTAATGCTGGCCATTGTTATGCTCGTCATCGAAATTATCGGGGAATGTGTCTATTTCGCTCATAAAGAGCTCCTGCTGAGATGCTACGATATGCCGGACGCCAACTGAACCATTACAGTGAGCGTCCCTAGACTGAATGGCGCTCCACACCCAACATATTGCCATGTGGAAAAGTTTCCTTTTCCCTGGATTTTGCTATGGCAAACAGCGATTCCGGCAGGGGAATGCCCATCATTCACGCGGAAAAGTCACGTAGAAGGCGCTTAGTGAAGCCGAAGCCAGAAGCAAATGGAAACTTTTTTCCAAAACCGGATCATATCAAAACTTGAAGAAATTGACAAGCGCCCGGTTTATCCAGCGAAAGCGGTTCAATGGGAAATGAAAAACATTGAACAAACGTAACTTTTCCTTTGGGCTTCCGTCTTTGCAATATGAAGCACAGATGAACAGGATCGAGTCGTGAGTGCAGACAAGTGTTTGATGGTTTTTTAAGGTAGCGCTCACTCTATGATACAATGTGTCCAACATCGTTGTTTTTGTTTGAAATTGATATGGATTATGCGTTTGATTGACGCCCAGCGCGGACTTTCTGTCTTCAGACAAACGGTAGCTGTATCTTGGCGAAGAATGAAACAATAAAATATATCCACATCTGCCCTATTCATGTCCGAATGATCGCTGTTTTTGCACATCGGAGACTTGGGTGGCGTCTTTGCAGGACCTCACTTTTCTGGATTCATGGAGATTGCCTCATGGAAAATCTGAAATCGATGACCATTTCACCCGCGACCTGGATGGTGCGTCGTTCGGGGCGCTTTGGCGCGAAGCGCATCCTCTTGCTGCTACTCGTCCTCGGACTGGTTTTCTTGACGCAAGTTCAGGAAGCTGTAGCGCAAGGCGGTCCCGAACTGGAACTCACCAAGACCGCCTATCAGGCTGAGGTGGAATCGGGCCAGCCTTTCGAATATGTGTTCAACTATCGGTGCGCCAGCATTTCCGAAGATTGTTTGGACGCGGTCATCACCGATCCCCTGCCTCCTGAAGTGGAGTTCATCCCGGGCTCGCTGACAACGACCCCTCACATCGCTTCGATGGGCTACGATCCCGGCACGCACACCGTCACCTGGAACTTTGTCAACCCCCTGCCCGCGGGCAGCACGGGCATCCTCAAGTTCCAGGTGCGATTCCCACCTGGCACGCTTCCCGGAACCACCGCGACCAACGCGGCCACCTTCTCCGCCTCCAATGCCGTGGATGTGACCACCCCGCCC
>CAZDCN010000253.1:0-4605 GCA_964503945.1 uncultured Caldilineales bacterium | reverse complement strand
CTGCGCAGATCCGCGTTGCGAAGCATCCGCGTCATCCGCGTTCCCATTTTCATCCTTATCCGTGAACCGCCGTTCATGACATCCTCTCCGTAACATGCATTCTGATTTCTCCTCCCAAACGATCCTCATCGTGGGACTGGCCCGCGAGGGTCGCGCCGCGGCCCGATGGTTGGCCGCGCGCGGCGCCCGCGTCATTGCCAGCGACCTGCGCCCGCCCCAGGAGGAGGTGCGGGAGGAGTTGGAGCGCATGGGGATCGAGATGGTCATCGGCCCGCAACGCGAAGCCCTGTTGGAGGGCGTGGACGCGCTGGCGGTCAGCCCCGGCGTGCCTCAAGACATCCCCCTGCTGCAAGCGGCCCGGGCCCGGAACCTGCCCCTCACGACCGAACCGCGGCTATTCGCCCAGGCCTGCCCCGCCCCCATCGCGGGCGTCACCGGCAGCAGCGGCAAAACCACCACCACGACCCTGGTCGCCCGGATGTTGGAGGCGTCGGGGTTCCGCACGCACCTGGGGGGCAACATCGGCGATCCTCTCCTGCCTCAACTGGAGGCCATCGCGGCCGATGATCGGACGGTGATGGAGCTCTCCAGCTTCCAGCTTCTTTACTGGGCCGAGACCGCGGCCTGGCGCGACGCGCCGCCTCCCTGGAATGATTCCGCAGGCGTCAGCCCCCATGTGGCCGCCATCCTCAACCTCACGCCCAACCATCTGGACCGACACCCCTCCATGGCGCACTATGCCGCAGCCAAGGCCAACATCCTGGCTTTTCAGACGCCCGACGACTGGGTCATCCTCAACCGCGAGGACGCCATGACCGCGCCCTGGGCTGAGTCGGGCCGGGTGCGCATCCCGGCCGGAGATGGGCAACCCGCGCGGGATTTCGCCATCCCCGGCCAAATCCTCACCTTCGGCTTTCAGCGGCCCGCCCAGGGAGAGGGCTCCTGGCTGGAGGATGGCTGGGTTGTGCTGCGCTGGCAGGGCGAGACCCAACGAGTGTTCCCTGTCGAGGCTATTCGCCTGCGGGGACGGCATAATCTGGCCAATGCGCTGGCTGCCGCGGTCATCGCCGCGGCCGCGGGCGCGACGCCCGAGGGCATGGCCGAAGCCATCGCCGATTTCCGAGGCGTGCCCCATCGTCTGGAAGAGGTGGCGCGCATCGACGGCGCGCTCTGGATCAACGACAGCATCGCCACTGCGCCGGAACGAGCCCTGGCCGCGCTGCGCAGCTTCGACGAGCCCATCATCCTGCTGGCAGGCGGTCGCGACAAACATTTGCCCTGGGACGCGTGGGCGGAGGAGGTGCACCGTCGGGTCCGGGTCGTCATCGCCTTTGGCGAGGCCCGCCCCATCATCGAGCAAGCTCTGGCTCAACGCCCGCCCCACTCCTGTCTACAATCCCTCCTCCCCGCGGACGACCTGCCCGACGCCGTGATGCAGGCCGCGCGCATGGCTCAACCGGGCGAAATCGTCCTCCTGGCGCCGGGCGGAACCAGCTTCGACGCCTATCCTGATTTCGCAGCTCGGGGCCAGCACTTTCGCGAGCTGGTTCGGGCTCTGGCCCGTCAACGCGCGCCCAGTCCTTCTCCCCATCCTTCCCCCATCTGATTCCCATGACCGCCCGAGCGAAAACCGCTGTTTCCAACCATCTCGACTATGGCCTGCTGATCCTGATTTTTATCCTGATCGGATTTGGCATCGTCATGCAGTTCAGCGCGTCCTACGCCATCGACCCCAACCATCCCTACAAATTCATCACGAAACATCTGATGTGGGTGGGCATCGGTCTGGTCGCCATGTACGTGATGGCCCTCATCGATTATCGCACATGGCGCACGCTGGCCATCCCCATCATGATCGGTTCGCTGGGTCTGCTGGTGGCGGTGCTTTTCATCGGAGAAGAAGGGGTGGGCGGCGCCAGACGCCATCTGCTCGGCGGCTCCGTCCAACCTTCCGAAGTGGCGAAACTGGCCATCATCATCTACATCGCGGCGTGGCTGGCCTCCAAGGGCAAGAAAGTCAGCGATGTCACCATGGGCCTCCTGCCCTTCTCCATCATCCTGGGCGTCTTCCTGGCCCTCATTCTGCGCCAGCCCGACATCTCCACCTCCGCGCTCATCGCGCTCACCACCCTGGCCATGCTCATCGTCGCCGGGGCCGACCTGTTGCAGATCGCGATCTTGCTGCTGGTGATGGGCGGCGTGTTCATCTTCGCCATCACCCAATACGATTACGCCATGGGCCGGGTCTCCAATTTCATGGCCTCGTTTATCGCTCCCTGGACCAGCTCCGATGAGCAGATTCGGGCGGCCTACTACGCGTTGCAATCGGGCGGCCTGTTTGGCAAAGGGCTGACCAACAGCACGTTCAAACTGGGCTCGCTGCCCCTGGTGCAGTCGGACCTGATCTTCGCGGTGGTGGGGGAAGAGCTGGGGCTGATGGGCGCTATCACAGTCGTGGCTCTTTTCCTCTTTCTGGGCTACAAGGGCACGCGCATCGCCCTAAACGCCCGGGATGATTTCGGTCGTCTGCTGGCTTTCGGCATCACCACCTGGATCGTTTTACAGGCTTTTATCAATCTGGCGGTGGTCACCGTCACCATTCCCAGCACAGGCATTCCCCTGCCTTTCTTCTCCTACGGAGGCACCAGCACGCTGATGATCTTGGCGACGCTGGGCATTCTCCTGAACATCTCGAAAGGCGGAGGAGGACGTTTCCAACTCGATGCGAATTCTCTTTTCCGGCGGCGGAACCGGCGGTCACGTGTATCCCATTCTCACCGTCGCAGCCGCGCTTGAGACCCTCTGGCCCCAACGGGCCCCCCGGCCCGATGAACCGCTGGACCTGCGTTATGCGGGCACCGCGGAGGGCGTGGAAGCGACCCTGGCCCGCCGGGCCGGGATCGAGTTCACGCCCATCTCCGCCGGGCAAATTCACATCCTCAACCCCATCAAACTGGCTCGAAACGCGCTGCGGATGGCCCGCGGCAGCCGTCAGGCCAACGCGCTCATGCGCGACTGGCGGCCCGACGCCGTTTTCGTCACAGGCGGCTATGTGTGCGGGCCTGTGGTCTGGGCCGCAGCCCGGCGCCACATCCCCGTGCTCATCTACCTCCCCGACGTGACGCCGGGACTGGGCGTGCAACGCCTGGCCCGTCACGCCACCGCCATTGCCATATCCTTCCCCGAGGTAGCCGCGCATTTTGCGGGCTATTCCGCCCGCATCCTCGATACGGGCTACCCGGTTCGACCTGAGCTGCGACGCCGCAGCATGACCAAGACACAAGCGCGCCTTGCGTTCCGCCTTTCCCCCCACATCCCCACCCTCCTGGTGTTCGGAGGGTCGCGCGGGGCCAGGGCCATCAACCAGGCTCTGGCCGCCGCGCTCCCCCACCTGCTGGAGACCATGCAGGTCATTCACATCAGCGGCGAACTTGATTTCGCCCAGGCCCAGCAACGGACGTCGAGCCTGACGTCAGTCCAGCGGGAACGCTATCGCCTGTTCGCCTATCTGCACGACGAGATGGTCGCGGCCCTGAACGCCGCGGATCTGGTCGTCGCCCGGGCCGGCGCCTCCACCCTGGGCGAATTTCCCGCCCTGGGCCTGCCCGCCATCCTGGTCCCTCTACCCATCTCGGGCGGGCACCAGCGCCACAACGCCCGTTATCTGGCCGACCGCGGCGCCGCCATCATCATCGAAAACGACGTTCTGGCCGAACAACTCCTGCCCGCCGTCCAAAACCTCATGGCCGATCCCGACCGCATGGAAGCGATGAGCCAAGCCAGCGCCGCGTTGGCCCGTCCCCGCGCCGCCGAAGCCATCGCCTCCGCCCTGCTCGATCTGGCGGCCAACCCCGCTCCTTGATCCCATGAACGGCTCATCCATCGCCGAACTCCAGTCCAACATCCTCTTCTGGATCATCATCGCCCTGTTCGCCTGGCAGGGTTATCAGCGCGGGCTCATCGCCGAGCTGGTAAAGATGGGCTTCATCGTCATCGGTTTCTTGGTGGGCCAGCCCGCGATTTTGGGCAAAACCCTGGTGCAGGCCCTCAACGGCTTCTGGTTCGCGTTTCAGTTCCTCATCCACGGCGGCCTTCAGGCCATCGCCACCGGCAACTTCAACGCCGACACCTTGAATAAAATCTTCGAGGAGATCAGCAAGCTTCCACTACTCATCCCAAAAGACAACGCCGAGATGACCATGTTCCTGGCCATGATCTTCCTCATCGGCCTGGGATATCTGATTTCCAAGCTATTCAAGCCCAAATGGCCGGGCCTGGGCCTGGTCGCGGGCGCGGCCAATGGCTTCCTCCTCTCCTACATCTTCTTGCCCCTCCTGCCCGACGAATTGCCTTTCCAATTCCAGGACCTGAGCCCGGGAGGCATTATCAAACAGATCACGGCTTTTCTCGGTTACCTGATCCAACTTTTCATGAATTTCATCAAAGGCGTCTTCGATTTCATGTTCCAGGTCTTCGGTGAATGGACCATTCCCATCCTGATCCTCGCTGTCGTTGTCGTTGTACTCATCAGCCTCAAGCCCGCCCAAAAAAAGAGCAGCAGCGGTGGGGGAGGAGGAAGCTGACATGGGACCTTTCGAGTATCTC
>CAZDCN010000252.1:0-4635 GCA_964503945.1 uncultured Caldilineales bacterium | reverse complement strand
ATGAAGCGGATGCTCCCGAGGTCTGAGGCCCGAGGTCAGAACAGGCATCCTCCGACCTCCGATCTCTGACCTCCGACCTCTGACCTCTGGCCTTTCTGCGTTATCTGCGTTCTCCAAAGTTTTTTCAGAACAGGTCTTGCCTTCTTCCACTCTCGGATAGGACATCATCGCACTATGGAAAGTGGCATTTTTCATTCCACGTATGAGAAGGACATGGCCCTGCGCCATACGCCCATCGAGAAAGCCCGGCTGGCCCTGATTATTCTCTTTCTGCTGGTCTTTCCCTTCTTGGCCGACAACTACTGGCTGAACTTGGCCAATACCATCGGCGTCGTGGCCATCGGCGCCATCGGCCTGAACATCCTCACGGGTTTCACCGGGCAGATCTCCCTGGGCCAGGGCGCGTTTATGGCCGTGGGCGCGTATGTGGCGGCGCTCATGTCCATCCACTGGGGCGCGCCCATGTGGCTGACCATCCCGGCGGGGGCCATTTCCACCGCGATCATCGGGGCCATTTTTGGCATTCCCTCTCTGCGATTGAAGGGGTTGTATCTCGCCATCGCCACCCTGGCCGCCCAGGAGATCATCATCTGGGTGATCACCCACTGGGACGCGGTGACGGGCGGCGTGGACGCGCTGAACACGAAGAATTACCTCTGGTTTGGCGGTCAAAACCACTATTTCAGCGAATTCCAGTTCTACTGGATCATTATGGGGCTGGCTGCGATAACGACCATGGCCGCGGTCAACATCTTTCGCACTCGGGTGGGACGGGCGTTCATCGCCATTCGGGATCATGACATCGCGGCGGAGGTCATGGGCATCGACCTGTTCAGATACAAGATGTTGGCCTTTGCCACATCCTCCTTTTTTGTAGGCCTGACCGGCGCGCTCATCGCTCACTGGCGGCAAATCGTCACCTGGGAGCGTTTCACCATCGAAGTGTCCATCTTCTATCTGGCGGTGATCATCATCGGCGGCCTGGGCTCGGTCTCAGGCTCCATCTACGGAGCCATTTTTATGGTGATGTTGCCCGCCATCCTGAACAACATCGGCAAAGCCCTCTCGGGGGTGATCCCGAGCATGGATATCCTCATTCCCTTTGTCCAACAGGCTGTTTTCGGCCTGGTCATCATCCTGTTCCTCATCTTCGAGCCCGAGGGCATTGCCAAGATGTGGAAAAATATCCGCGATTATTTCCGGTTATGGCCGTTCAGCTACTAACAAGTTGGCCGGCGGCAAATCCAAGACGTCTCAACCGATTCTGTTTATCGACTGCTGACCGCTCCCCAAAGGAGGCTTCTCATGTTCGTCCAGGATGTTATGACAACGAACCCCGTCACCGTGACGGTGGACGCCACTTTGCCCGATATCGCCCGCCTGATGCATGATAAGAAAATCCGCCGCGTGCCCGTGATGGACCGCGAAGGCCATCTGGTGGGCATCATCTCCGACCGGGATGTGCGGGAAAACATGCCTTCCCCCGCCACCACCCTCAGCCGGTGGGAGATCAACACCCTGCTGGAGCAATTGAAGGCGGAAGAGATCATGACCTCGCCCGTCCTGGTCACCGCGCCCGACTGTCCGCTGGAGGAGGCCGCGCGCGTGCTCATCGAAAAGAAGATCGGCGCCCTGCCGGTGGTGAAAGAGGGCGATCTCGTGGGCATTATCACCGAAACCGACTTCTTCCAGGCCTTCGTCGATATGCTCAGCGGCGGCGATGTGCCGGGCCTGCGGTTTGTGCTGCGCGTGGAACGCCATAAGGGCATCCTCGCCACCCTGGCCAGCATCATCAACGAAAACGGCGGCGGCATCATCGCCATCGCCACGGAAAACGAACCCGATGGCAAGCACAAGAAGGTGTTGGTGAAAGAAGAGGGTGCAGACGCGGCCGCGGTGCGCAAGGCCCTGGCCGAAGCCGACATCGAGGTGCTGGACGTGCGAGAACGCCGCACCTGCGCCTTCTTCACCGTGCCATCGGACAAGGAGTAAAGCTAAGGATTAAAGATTAATGATTGGGGGCGACGGTTTGCGGACGCCATGGGCTGCGCTTCCTTCGTCTCACCTCAATCTTTAATCATTATTCATTCAATCACCCCTTTCCACCCATCCAATCCAAAAGGAGGAGGCAATGAAAAAGGTTATTCTGTTTGCGGCGCTGCTTCTGGTCTTCGCCCTGGCGCTGGCCGCTTGCGGCGGAGGCGGAGGCGGCCAAGAAGGCCCCATCAAGATCGGCGCCCTCTTCGATCTCACCGGTCCCACGGCGGACGTGGGCACGCCCTACGCCAATGGCGAAAAAGGCTTTGTGGAATGGCTCAACGCCAACGGCGGCGTCAATGGGCGCAAGGTCGAACTGATCGGCCAAGATTACGCGTACAAGGTGGACCAGGCCGAGCAGCTCTACTCTCAGTATGTCAATCAAGACAAAGTCATCGCCTTCCTGGGCTGGGGCACGGGCGACACCGAAGCCCTGCGCGGTAAAATCGCCCAGGATAAAATCCCCTTCATGTCCGCATCTTATTCCATCAATCTGGCCAAGATCGACGAAGCGCCCTACAATTTCCTGGTGGGCACTACCTATTCCGACCAGATGGTCATCGCCCTCAAGTGGATCATGGAGGATGCTCAGAAAAAGGGCGTGGATCCCAAGGTCGTGGTCTTCCATCATGACAGCCCCTTTGGCGAAAGCCCTGTGCCCGATGGCAAAAACTTCGCGGATGAAAACGGCTTCGACTACACCAACATCGCCATGCCCAAGGGCGCGACCGATCTGACCCCGCAGCTCACTCAGGCCCAGGATTTCGGCGTGAACTACGTGGTCATCCAGAACGTCTCCAGCGGCGCGGCCCTGCTGCTGAAGAACGCCAAAAGCCTGGGCATGACCGACAACGTCCAATTCATCTGCCTGAACTGGTGCGCGGATGAGCTCTTCGTCAAGCTGGCCGAGGGCGCGGGCGAGGGCGTCTTGGGCGTCATGCCCTTCACTTCCGATTTCTCCGTGTCCGGCGCGCAGGACGCCAAGAAATTCCTGGAGTCCAAGGGCGACAGCCTGGACAATCAGGGCCTGCACTACGTGCAGGGTTGGTGGACCGCGGCCGCCATGGTGGAAGGCATCAAGCGCACTCTGGACGCCAACAAGGACATCACCGATGGCGCCAACATCAAGGCCACCCTGGAATCCCTGAAGGACTTCAGCACAGGCGACGTCACCGCGCCCATTTCCTTCTCGCCCACGGACCATCGCGGCAACGACAAAGCCAAGATCCACCAGGTCCAGAACGGCAAATGGGTTCCCATCACCGATTATCTCCAGAGCCGCATCCCGGTGGAGTAAATCCGTCATGCGTAACACGTGATGCGTAATGCGTGATGGGTTGACTCCTCATTTTACGCATTACGCATCACCCCCTTTCGTCTATGCCATCCCCTCCATTTCTCGAACACCACGGAATAAACGATGCTCAGTCTCAACAACATCGAAGTCATTTACGACGACGTCATCCTCGTCCTCAAGGGCATGTCCATGGAAGTCGGCGAGGGGCAGATCGTGGCGTTGCTGGGTGCGAACGGCGCGGGCAAGTCCACCACCCTGAAGGCGATTTCCGGCCTGCTCAAGCCCGAGGACGGCGAGGTCACCGATGGCGAAATCCTGTTCATGGGCGAGCCCATTCACAACGAAGAAGCCTCGAAGATCGTGCGCAAGGGCATCTTCCAGGTGATGGAGGGCCGCCGCGTCTTCGAGCATCTCACCGTGGAGGAAAATCTGAGAACGGGCGCGTACACCCGCAAGGATCGCAAAAACATCGCCCGGGATATCGAGATGGTGTACGAATACTTCCCCAGGCTGAAGGAGCGGCGCAAGCAAACCGCGGGCTATCTCTCGGGCGGGGAACAGCAGATGCTGGCCATCGGCCGGGCGTTGATGGCCACGCCCAAGCTGATGATGCTGGATGAGCCCTCCCTGGGGCTGGCCCCTCTGCTGGTGAAGGAGATTTTCAATATCATCCAGCGCATCAACCAGGAGCGCGGGGTTACCATCCTGCTGGTGGAGCAAAACGCCCGCCTGGCCCTGGGCATCGCGGATTACGCCTACATCATGGAGAGCGGGCGCATCGTGTTGGAGGGCGACCCCCAAACCCTGGCGGATAATCCGGACGTGCGGGAGTTCTACCTGGGCCTGACCGAGGTGGGCAAGCGCAAGAGCTATCGCGAGGTGAAGCACTACAAGCGCCGCAAGCGCTGGCTCTCGTAAGGCAGCGTTGCCGCGGACCATGAAACGGCCCGCGGTCCCCGGGATAAAGTTGGGGCGCAACGGGCGTTCGGGGTAAAATGCCCCCATGGCCCGAAAGCTCCTCACCCCCATCGCCTTCATCCTCCTGGGCGTCCTCCTCGCCTTCGGGCTGCTGGAGATCGCGGTGCGCGTCAGCGGCAAAGCGCCGCCCTCGGGCGAACCCGCGTTCTTCTGGCAGGATGACGAGCGATTCGGCTGGTTCCACGCGCCCGGCGCGGAAGGCGACTACTTCAATCCCCCCGGCGAATATCGCGCCTACGCCAAAGTCAACAGCGCCGGGCTCATCGACCGGGAATACAGCCTGGAGAAGCCCGCGGGCGTCTATCGCATCCTCGTCCTGGGCG
>CAZDCN010000251.1:0-4638 GCA_964503945.1 uncultured Caldilineales bacterium | reverse complement strand
ACCTGACTTTTTTTCCCTTTGCGCCTCTGCGGCTTGGCGTGAGGCATCTATTTACGAAGCAGCCCGCGTGGCGGGGTCATTTGCGCCAGTCGTAGAATCCCCGGCCCGATTTGCGGCCCAACAGGCCCGCGGCCACCATCTGCCGCAGCAGGGGCGGCGCTTTGAAGTTGGGATCGCCGTACTCCTCGTAGAGCACGTCCGCCACGAACAGGGTGGTGTCCAGCCCCACGAAGTCGGCCAGGGTGAGGGGCCCCATGGGGTGATTCAGGCCCAGCTTCACGCCGGTGTCGATGTCCTCCTTGGTGGCCACGCCCGATTCGACCATGCGGATGGCGTCCAGCAGGAAGGGGATGAGCAGGCGGTTGACGATGAAGCCCGGGCTGTCCTTGGCCACGACGGGGGTCTTGCCCATGCGCTCGCCTACAGCCCGGGCCGTAGCCAGGGTCTCATCGCTGGTGAGAATGCCCCGCACCAGCTCCAGCAGGGCCATGACGGGCACGGGGTTGAAGAAGTGCATGCCCACCACCTTGTCGGGGCGCTGGGTGGCCGCGGCCAGGGCCGCGATGCTGATGGAGGAGGTGTTGGAGGCCAGAATCACGTCGGGCCGGGTGACTTCATCCAGGGTGCGGAAGAGGTCCCGCTTCAAATCCAGGTTTTCGGGCGCGGCCTCGATGACCAGGTCGGCGTCCTGGAACGCGTCCAGGCCGATGACGCCGGTAATGCGGCTTTTGATGGCCGCGACCTCATCCTCGCTCAGTTTCCCCTTCTTCACCGCTCGTCCCAGGGATTTGTCGATGCGGGCCAGGCCGGCCTGCAGAAACGCCTCGGTAGGCTCGGAAACCAGCACATTGAAACCGGCCCGGGCGGCCACCTCGACGATGCCCGAGCCCATGAGGCCGCAGCCAACCACGCCGATGGTTTGGATGTCCATGATGTTCGCTCCTTTGCGAAATGGGATGCTGTTGGATGTGGAGATCGTCAGGGTTCAGCAGTTTGCGGGCGGCATCCTTTTCACTCTTCCATTTCCCGGATTTGGTGGGCCAGGATAATGGCCTCGGCCACCACGCGCATGGGCTTGCGCGAATCCATGGAGAGCTTTTGGATGCGGCGGAAGGCCTCGGCCTCGGTCATGCCCTCCTTGTCCATGAGCAGCCCCTTGGCCCGGTCCACCGCCTTACGGGTCTCCAACGCCCGTTTCAAATCCGCGGCCTCTTTTTTGATGCTGCGAAACTCGCGAAAGCGTTCCAGCGCGGTTTCGATGGCCGGCGCCAGGTCCGCCTCGGAGAAGGGTTTGATCAGATAGCCGACCACCCCCGCCTCTTTGGCCCGCTCCACCAGATCGCGTTGGCTGTAGGCGCTGAGGAGCAGCACGGGCGCGATATCTTCCGCGGTCAAAACGCGCGCCGCGTCGATGCCGTCGAAATCATCTCCCTCGAAGCGGATGTCCATGATCACCAGGTCGGGCTTCAGCTTGCGGGCCAGCTCCACCGCGGTGCGCCCGTCGCTGGCTTCGCCAATGACCAGATAGCCTTGCTCCTCCAACATCTCTCGCAGATCCCGTCGGATCAGCGATTCGTCATCTGCGATAATGATTCGAGTGCGTTGTGATTGCGTCATTGCATGGCGCCTCCGGGGGCTCATTTGGGGAAGAGCAACCTTGCTCGGACGCCCCCCTGGGATAGGGTTGAAAACTGGATGGTTCCTTTCAGATCATCCTGCACCAAGGTGCGGATAATGTCAAGTCCGATGCTGGCGTTTTCCTCGGGTGAAAAATCTTCGGGCAGGCCGCGGCCCGTATCCTCCATGATCAATTCGATCTGGTCGCCGCGGTCATAAAGTTGTATACGAATTTCGCCCGATTCATGTTCCCCAAACCCATGTTTCACCGAGTTGAGCAGCAGCTCGTTGAAGACTAGAGCGCAGGCTGTCACCTTGTTGGTGGGCAGTTGGATGTCGTCCACGTGGGTGAAGCGGATGCGGATCTGGCGATGGGGCGCAGCGATGTTCATTTGGGTCTGGGCCGCGATCTGGGTGAGCACGTCGCTCAGGTTCAGGGTTTCGCTTTCGCCGTGGGCCAGGGAATCGTGGATGACGGCCATGCTTTTCAGGCGATTCATGGCCTCGGCCAGCAGCTCCCGGGCCTCTTCGGTCTGCGCCCGACGGGCCTGCATGCGCATCATCGAGATCAGCAATTGCAGATTGTTCTTCAGCCGATGATGCACTTCTTTGATCATGGCCGTCTTGATTTTGATCTCCGCTTCGGTTTCACGCACTTCGGTCACGTCATTCACCAGCAACAGCGCGCCATAACGATTCCGCCCCCGCCCGCGCCAGCGCCGCCGCTCCAGAAATGTGAGATGATCAGGCGCTCCGAACAGGGGAATGACGCTGCGCTGCAGAATGCGATTCCGCACGGTGGCCTCCTCGAATACGCAACGTCGCGTCTCCCACGCCCGCTGCACCAGCTCCTGATCGCCCGAAGCCACCTCTTCCAGCGTGCGCATGCGCAGGTCGTCCAGATAGCCCAATCGGCGATAGATATTGGCCGCAATGCCGCTGAGATAACGATAGCGGCCCAGGCCGTCGATGAAAATGATGCCGCTGCGATCGGTGAACGGGGGCAAAACCCCGCAGCCCGAAAAATCGCCCCGGGAAAGGGCTTTGAAGAAATGCGCCAGGGCCAGTTGGAAGGATCGGGCCCGTCGTTTGTGGCGTTCCAGCTCCACCGCGTTGGTATAGACCCCAACGGCCGCGATCACCTCGCCCGCTTCACCCGCCACCGGCCAGATCTGCTGTTGCACCTGCCCCAGCGCATCGGGGATGTCCTTCAGCACCCGGCGCATATACGCCCCGCGGGCGATGGCCTGCCAGATCCAGGGCCGTTCTTCCGCATCCAGACAGCGCCCGGCCTGACGATGGGGAAACAACGTCGCCATGGCGTGGGAGCGGGCGTGAATGGCCACGCAGAATTCATCCTCCCCGGGCTGAAACAGGAAAACGTCCGAACGCGAGACATCCGCGGCGATGGGCAGCGCCTCCCGCACCCGCTCCAGCAACGCCCGTTCCCCTTCCGTTAACGGAGCGAGCAGCTTATTCCAGATTGCTTCATCGAAATCCAGATAGGAGATATCCACAAGGCATCGTCGGCCAGGGGCGTGGCTTCGCTTGGGCGGAGAAGGCCCCAGAGGCGCCGCACTGCGCCCTGAATGCGAGGCGTCACACCCGGCGGATGGGAGATAGAACAAGGGCCGATGGTGTGACCCATCGGCCCGGCTGGTCGGGGCGGGGCGATTTGAACGCCCGACCTCTTGAACCCCATTCAAGCGCGCTACCGAGCTGCGCTACGCCCCGACAGCAAAGGTAAGTATAGCCAAACCAGGGCCTAATGTCAAGTCCGATATGCTATAATCCTATCCATGTTCTCCCTTGCCATCGTCCACGACTGGCTGAATCAGGTGGGCGGCGCCGAAGATGTGCTGGCCGAGATGCACGCCATCTATCCCCACGCGCCCATCTACACCTCCATCTACGCCCCCGACAAGATGCCCGCGGCCATGCGCGAGTGGGACATCCGCGCCAACTGGATGGACCGTCTGCCCGGCATCCACAACCATCATCAACCCTACCTGCCCCTCTATCCCCTGGCCTTTGGACGGCTCGACCTGACCCAATACGATGTGGTGCTCAGCAATAAGTCGGGGTTTTGCCACGGCGTGCGGGTGCGGCAGGACGCGTATCACATCGACTACTGCCTCACCCCCACCCGCTACGTGTGGCTGCCCGACGCCTATCTGCAACGCGAGGGGTTTGGCAAGGGGGTGGAGATAGCCATGAAGCCCCTGCTGGCCTGGCTCAGGCGCTGGGACTATGCGGCGGCCCAGCGGGTGACCCACTTCGTGGCCATCTCTCGCGAGGTGCAGGAACGCATCCGCCGCTTCTATCATCGGGAAAGCGTCATCATCTTCCCGCCGGTGGACACAAGCCGGTTCCGCCCCAACGGCCTGCCTCCCGAGCCCTTTTTTCTGGCGCTCAGCCGCCTGATTCCCTACAAGCGCATCGATCTGGCGGTGCGGGCGTGCAACCTGGTCGGGTGCAGGCTCGTGGTGGCCGGGGATGGCCGGGACCGGGAGGCGTTGGAAGCCATGGCCGGGCCCACGGTGGAGTTTCTGGGCCGGGTCACCGACGCCGAGGCCGAGGACCTGATGGCCCGATGCCAGGCTTTCCTCTTCCCCGGCCTGGAGGATTTCGGCATTACGCCCCTGCAGGCCCAGGCCGCGGGCCGGCCCGTCATCGCCTACGGCGCGGGCGGCGCGCTGGACACGGTCATCCCCGGCGTCACGGGCGAGTTCTTCTACGAACAGACGCCCGAGGCCCTGGCCGAGCTCCTGGCGAATTTCGACGCCAGCCGTTACGACCCGGCCGCCTGCCGGGCCAACGCCGAACGCTTCAGCGCGGAACGCTTTCGTCGCGAGCTGGCCGCGTATGTGCAGCGCGTCGTCGCGGGCGAGGAGCCGCCTTCGGCCCGTTTGCTTTGATAATAAAAAGAACGCGGATGAACGCGGAAAAACGCGGATGATTTGAAAACCTGCTTCGTAAATAAACGTTGGCGTCGTTGGCGGAGACCTTCTCAGAGGCAGC
>CAZDCN010000250.1:0-4642 GCA_964503945.1 uncultured Caldilineales bacterium | reverse complement strand
CCTACATGCCATCCTCCTCATGGCCCATTCCTTTCAATCCCGAACATCTCTATTTCATCACCACTGCGGCCATTCGCCACGCCCATGTGTTCCATCGGGATGTGATCAAGCGCATTCTGGTTGATAGCCTGAATACTGGTCGGATTCTGAAACAATATGAGCTGTACGCCTTCGTCATCATGCCCAATCATATTCACCTGATCATCAAATGTTTGCATGGCTATAAACCCAGCGATGTGGTGAGGGAATACAAAAAGGCCACGGCGAATCTGATCCTGCGACATTTCGAAGCCGAAGGCAATGAAGAGGCATTGGAGCAACTCTCGCACGTGGTCGCCCGCAGCAATCAACAGCAAGCCGCTGTGTGGAATCCCGAATATCAAGCGAAAAACGTTTTCTCCGCCCCCTTCCTCAAACAAAAACTGGAATATATCCACAATAATCCCTTGCAATCTCATTGGCAACTGGCAAAACGCCCGGAATTGTATCCCTGGTCGAGCGCTCGTTTTTACCATGACGCAGGTAAAGCGCTTATCCCCCTCAGCGACGCCAGAAAATTGCTGGGATGAATAATCGGTGGATTGCGAATCCGCCTTACAGCGTTCCTTTTTGCCCGACCACCATCAAAGGTATCCGCCTTTAGCCGGATTCGCAATCCGGCGGGTTTCACTTGAGCGGTCACCATTATGAGTATGCCTACAACCAACATCCCTGGCCCATAAGATGAGACTCGGGTCGCCTGGCTTCGCCCCATTCGGGCGGCCATTGACGACCTGGGGCTTCCCCTGGTCCGCAAACGTAAGCTCATCGGCATCCTCAACATCCTGGAAATCCCCACTGATTACTGCTCACCGAATACTGATTACTGATCATCATGCCTACACCCTCTCAACTACGCGAGCAACTGCAAGAAAAAGTCATCCTCGAACTGCTGGGCCCGGCCGGCGGGGAGGAGGAGATCGTCCGCGAGCGCTCGGTGCGCGGGCGCTATCTGGTGGGCAAACTGGGCCCCAAAGGCCAAAGCCCCCTGGCGGAACCGGACGACCTCCTGACCGCGGATGATATCGAGGGCGAGCTGGATGTGGCGGGCGTCGACAGCGAAGATGGCGTCACCGAGGCCCGCGCGCCCGCGGCCGCGTCCATGCAGCCCTCCTCCCTGGGCCTCAGCTTCGTGGTTGCGGCCGCGGCCACAGAGCTTCAGGTTACGGCCCGCTGGGGGCGCTATCTGCGCATTCCCAACCCCGACAAAGAGGAGGACGATGAAGACGCGCCCGGCCCCCGCTGGGTGTGGCAACGACAGCCAGTCGCAGGTTCCACGGTCATCCCCCTGCAGGAAGGGCTGAGCCAACACTGGGCGCCCAACCCCGAGCAGCCCCAGGTCACAGTCCAGACCCTTGTCCGTCGTCGCGATGACCACTGGCATGTCTCCCTCTTCCTGGTCAATGGCCAGGAGGAGCCCAAACAGCGCAAGGATGAGGCCTGGCTCTTTCAGCCCGAGCTGGAGGTGGCGGCCCCGGACGGCGCAGCCATCTTCCGCAGCCGTCAGGATCCCGCGGCCTATCCCGAACCCGAGCTGCGGGCCATGGCCATGCGCTATCGCCGCCGGGCCGAGTTTGCCGCGGGCCATGGCGTGGCCGTGCACGCGCAGGTGGATGCAGCCGATCCCACCCGCGCGGTGGCCCTGCGCACCGTGGTCGTGCCCGTGCAAGAGATCCCCGTCACCCTGCCGCGAGCGGTGTCCGGCCTCACCCTGGACATGGCCATTCTCGCCGACATATCCGATGGCGATTTCGCCCGCCATCTCGCGCCCCTGACCGCAGCCTACGAGGCCTGGATCGGGCAGCAGGAAGCCCGTCTGGCCCCGGAGCCAGATCTGGCCCCCTACCAGGCCGAGGCCCGACAGGCCCTGGCTCACGCCCGCACCACATTGCAGCGCATCCGCGCCGGCATCGCCCTGCTGGATGCAAGCCCCGAAGCAGCCGAGGCCTTCCGCTTCGCCAACCGGGCCATGCACTTGCAGCGGGTGCACAGCATCTACGCGGCGCAGGTGCGGCAGGGGCTCAAACCCCGCTACGAAGCGCTGGACATCCCCCAAAATCACTCCTGGCGCACCTTCCAGCTCGCGTTTTTGCTCCTCAACCTGCCCGCGCTCACCGATCCTGCGC
Source organism: uncultured Caldilineales bacterium (assembly GCA_964503945.1). GTDB lineage: Bacteria > Chloroflexota > Anaerolineae > J102 > J102 > M2005. Next base: position 2,477 of record CAZDCN010000250.1, on the reverse strand, counting down.
ATCCCGAACGCACAGGCTCTCCGTTGCGCCCGGGCGCACAGTCGGGCGAGGCCGTGGCGGACTTGCTCTGGTTCCCCACCGGCGGCGGCAAGACCGAAGCCTATCTGGGCGTGGCGGCCTACGCCATGGCCATCCGCCGCTTGCAGGGCGAGGTGGGAGGACGGTCGGGCCATGCGGGCGTGGCCGTGCTCATGCGTTACACCCTGCGCCTGCTCACCCTGCAGCAATTCCAGCGTGCGGCCGCGCTTATCGCCGCCTGCGAGCACATCCGCCGGGAGCGACCCGCTTTGTGGGGGGATGAACCCTTCCGCCTGGGCCTGTGGGTGGGGCAGCACAGCACTCCCAACTGGACTAAAGACGCGGCCGATGCCATCAAACAAACCCGCAGCCAGGGGGGCCATGTCTCCGGCGGCACGCCCTATCAGATCACCAACTGCCCCTGGTGCGGCGCCCCCATCGATCCGGGCCGGGATATCGAGGTGGAGACGCCAGAACAGGGGCGGGGACGCACCATCCTCTATTGCGGCGACGCCAGCGGGCGCTGTGAATTCACCAAACGCCGCAATCCCCGGGAAGGCATTCCGGTGGTGGTCGTGGATGAGGAAATCTACCGCCGTCTGCCCACCATGATCATCGCCACCGTGGACAAATTTGCACAGATGCCCTGGAATGGCCGCACCGCCATGCTCTTCGGGCAGGTGGATGGCTATTGCGAGCGCCACGGCTACCGCTCTCCCGACATCAAGGATACAGACAGTCATCCCGCCAAACCCCGCCGGAACTTGCCCGCGGCCAAAACCATCCCCGCCCGCCCCCTGCGCCCGCCCGACCTCATCATCCAGGACGAGTTGCATCTCATCAGCGGGCCGCTGGGCACCCTGGTGGGGTTGTATGAAACCGCGGTGGACGCGCTGGCCTCCTGGGAGGTGGATGGCGTGCGCGTGCATCCCAAGATCATCGCCTCCACCGCCACCATCCGCCGCGCCCACAGCCAGGTCTTCAACGTCTTTCTGCGTCATGTGCGCATCTTTCCGCCGCCGGGCCTGGACGCGAAGGACAACTTTTTCTCGATTGAAGAGCAGCCCACGCCCGATCGGCCCGGACGCCGCTATCTGGGCGTGTATGCGCCCGGCATCCGCCACAAAACCGCACTCATCCGCACCTACACCGCGTTCCTGGCCGCGGCCCAGCAGATTTATGAAGACTATGGACAGGACGCCGACGCCTGGATGACCCTGGTGGGCTACTTCAACTCCTTGCGCGAGCTGGGCGGCATGAGACGGGCCGTGGAAGATGCGGTCAGCCTGCGTTTGCGGCGCATGGATCGCCGCGGTCTGGCCAAGCGCTATCTCAACTTCCACGCCATCAAGGAGCTCACCTCGCGCCTCAGCGCCTCCGAAATCCCCGACATCCTGGACCGACTGGAAACCCCCTTCGAGCCCAAAATCAAGGGGGCGGATCAGGCCCGGGCGAACAGGCGCTACCCCATCGATGTGCTGCTGGCCACCAACATGATCTCCGTGGGGGTGGATGTGGGGCGGCTGGGCCTGATGGTGGTGGCAGGCCAGCCCAAGAGCACTGCAGAATACATCCAGGCCACCAGCCGCGTGGGGCGACGGCATCCGGGCCTGGTGGCCACCGTCTACAACTGGACCCGGCCCCGAGACATCAGCCATTACGAGCGTTTCGAGCATTATCACGACACCTTCTACCAGAACGTCGAGGCGCTATCGGTGACGCCCTTTGCCCCGCGGGCGCTGGATCGGGGCCTGACCGCGGTCTATGTAGCTCTGGTGCGGAACCTGGGCCTGGCGCTCAACGACAATCATGGAGCCGGGCGTTTTGAAAAAGACCATCCCCTGGCCCAGGATGCACAGGAACGCATTCTGCAACGGGCGGGCATGCTCACAGCATCCGCTGCGGAAAAAGCATTCGTCGCCGACATGCTGGCGCAACGCATCGACGCCTGGGCCATGCGGATTCGGCAACTGCAGGGGGCGAAGCTGGGCTACAAAGCGCAGCGGGATGGCGACACCGTGGCCCTGCTGCAATCGCCCGAACAGAATGATTGGACCCTGTTCACCTGCCTCAATTCCCTGCGAGATGTCGAGCCGGGCGTGAATTTGATTTTGGATAACAGCAGCATGTCGCACAATGAGCACATTCCCTGGCCCAAATCGCCGCCATCTCATCCCCATGACGACCGGGAGGCTTTTGCATGAGCGAGTACAAACATCGCCGTCTGGGCGAGCTGCGCCCCACGCAGATGATGTTCACCTTTGGCGTGGGCGCTATCGTCGAACTGCCAGCCGTCTCGGTGATAGTGATGGGACTAGATGATTGGCCCCACACCCCTGACCTCTCCACCGAAATCGCGGAAGAGCGCCTGCTGCACGCGGTGCAAAAGCGACTTGGCCCCCAGGTCAAGCAACTGCTGACCCCGCCCATTTCTCCCGAAAGCTCCGCCCTGCCCGATC
>CAZDCN010000249.1:2846-4642 GCA_964503945.1 uncultured Caldilineales bacterium | reverse complement strand
GACGTAGACGAAATTTTCGTCATTATTGGCGTGCAAGCGCTCATGGCGCCTGCTTTGAAATAGCTACCTCACGCCCGTGAAGCCCGCTCAGGCAGGGCCTTGATGACATCTTCGGGCGTGAGGAAGCGGGGGTCGCGGAAGAGCTTGTTCACCTGGCTGGCGAAGACCAGGGATTCGGACATGATGCGCCGCGAGGGCCCGACCACCACGATTTCCCCCTCGGCCATGAGCGCCACCCGGTCGGTGGCCGCGGCCGCCAGCTCCACGTCGTGGGTGGCCATGAGGATGGTCTTGCCCGCATCCCGCAGCTCCCGCAGGATCGCGGCCAGCTCCCGCTTTTGCACGTAATCCAGCCCGCGGGTGGGCTCATCCAGCAGGATGACCTGAGGGTCGGGGACCAGGATCGCGGCCAGGGCCAGGCGTTGCTTTTCGCCCACGGAGAGGTCGTGGGGATGACGCTCCCACAGATGAGCGATGCCCAGACGGGCGAGCAAGGCCCGGTCGGCCTCGGGATCGGGGGGTAGGCCGTGGGCGCGACGGCTGAATGCCAGCTCGTCGGCCGCCCGTTCGGTGAAGAGCAGGCGTTCGGGGTTTTGAGGCAGGTAGGCCGCCTTACGGGTGATGTCTTCGGTGGGCGTGCGGGAAGCATCCATCCCCAATACCTGCACCTGTCCCCGCGCGGGCTTCAGCAATCCCACCAGATGCTTAAGCAGCGTGGTTTTGCCGCTGCCGTTGCGGCCCATCAAGGCCACGAACTCGCCCGGATACACCTGGAGGGACACCCCGCGCAAGGCCTCGACCCCGTTGGGATAGCTGTGCCACAGGTTGTCGATGCGGATGGCGGGCGGGCGACCGTTGGGCGCTGGCGGTTCGGGCAGGGGCGCGGGCGCGAGTTGAGCTTTGAGCGCTCGGGCGAAGCGCCTTCCCTGTTTGATGGTCAAAGGCATGGGCTCCCAGCCCAGGGCTTTGGCCAGGGTGATCAGGGGCGGGGTGAGAGGCGTCTGGCGCAGGATGGTCGCGGGCTCGCCGAACAAGGGCGGCTGTCCGCCGCCGGGCCAGTAGAGGATGTAATCCACATAGTGCACGACCCGCTCCAGCCGGTGTTCCGAGAGGAGGATGGTGAGGCCCAGGTCCTCGTTGAGCTGGCGGAGGGCCAGCAGCACCTCCTCCGCGGCCTGGGGGTCGAGCTGGGAGGTGGGCTCGTCCAGAGCGAGGATGTCGGGTTGCAGGGTGAGCGCAGCCGCGATGGCCACCCGCTGTTTTTCTCCTCCCGAAAGGGTGCTCACATGGCGGCGGCGCAAATGCGCGATCTTGAGCTGATCCAGGGCCTCCTCCACCCGCTTGCGCATGAGCTCCTGGGGCAGGCCGAAGTTCTCCATGGCGAAGGCCAGCTCATCCTCCACCACATCCACCACAAAGCTCGATTCCGGGTCCTGAAACACCATGCCCACCCGATCGGCCATGCCCCGCGGGGATTGCTCCACGGGGTTGCGTCCCGCCACCAGGATGCGTCCGCCCGCGACGCCGCCGTAAAAGTGGGGCGCGAGCCCGTTTAGCGTGCGCAAGAAGGTGGATTTCCCTGCGCCTGAAGGGCCCATGACCAGCACGAACGCGCCCTCGGGAATGTCCAGGGTGAGGTCGCGCAGCACCGGCTCGGGCGCATCAGGATAGCGGTAGGTGAAGCGGTCGTAGGTGATCATTAGGGGAAAAGGACGTGTTAGCGTGTCAGCGTGTTGGCGCGCCGACTTCCGACCTCTGATCTCCGACCTCTGACCTCTGATCTCCGACCTCTGACC
>CAZDCN010000249.1:0-2746 GCA_964503945.1 uncultured Caldilineales bacterium | reverse complement strand
ACGAAATTCATCCCCGTGATGAACCCATAAATCACCGCTTCCAGGGTGATGGGACCGCCGATGACGGGCCAGGAGGCGGGCAGGGCAAAGAGGACGCGCTCACCCGCGTGGACGGCCAGGGCGTTGAAAAGGATGGTGAACGCCCACAGGAACAGGGCCAGTCGCACAATGGCCCGCCAGGTCATGGGCCCGGTGGGGGCGATTTCGCCTTCGCGAGCGGCCCGACGCGTCAGCGTCGCGAACAAAAACCCCCCGGCCAGGAGAAGGATGGCCAGATAGATGGGGTTGCGGGTGAGCAGCACCGCGGTCATGGCCGCAGCCAGCCACAGGGTCCAGGCGTAGGGGTGAAATCCGCTGGCCATGACGCGTTAACCCGACTGACGTCGCCAGGCCCAAACGCCTGCGCCGACCAGCAGGGCCAGGACGAGGAGGAAGCCGCCCAGGGAGAAGGGGCTGCCGGCCAGGGAGCCGCGGGACGCGGGCTCGGGGGTGAGGCGCTGAATGGGCTGGAAGGTGGGGACCGAGGCGGCCCGAACCGGCGTGGGGGTGTTGGTGAGCGGGCGGAGCGTCGCCGCGGGCGGAGGCGCGACCGCGGGCGTTGTGGGTAATGGGGAGGGTGAGACGGGCGCGGGCGTGGGAGGAGGCGATGAGGTTGGTTGGGGGGTGGGCTGAGAGGTGGGCGCGGGGGAGGGGGAGGTGGCGGGGCGCACGGTGAGGGTGCGGGTTTCGCTGATCTCGCCGTCCGCGCGGTAGGCCCGCAGGGTGTAGGTCGCGTCCTCCGCGGGGCACACCTCTCGGGCCGAGATCAGGGGTACGTTCTCCTCTCGACCGTTGATGCTGAGATAGGCATTGTCCGCATAGTTGATGGTCCACTGCAATTGGGCGCATTCGCCCGCGGTGATGACGTCGGGCGAGAGGAGGAAGTCGATGGCCATGGGAGGCCGCGGCGTGGGCGTGGGGGAAGGCGTGATCCCCGGAGCCAGGGTGGGCGTAGCCGTTGGCGTGGGGCTGATGGTCGGCGTGGGGGTGCGAGTGGATGTCGAGGTGGCGGTGGGCGTGGGAGTGTGCGTGAATGTGGGTGACGGAGACTGGATGGGGGTGGGCGTGGATGTGGGGACGGGCGTGGGGGTGTGGGTGGGTGTGGGCGTGAAGGGAATGCAGATCTGGTCAAAGGGGATGACGGGCGGCTTGACATCGGAAGAGCCGCCGCCGAAGGAGCCGGGACCCCAGGCCCATCCTTCCACATCGCCATCCTTCACCAGCCAGTTGGACGCGCCCAGCGACGAATACTCCCAGGCATTGTTTTTGAGATGATAATAGGCCCAATACACGCAATCGGCGCCCCGACATTGGCAAAAACACTCATCCAGCGGGAAATCGCAGCCATCGCTGAAATCCCCCACGGTGATCTTGCATATGGCCTCGCCGAATCCGCTATGGGGGTCCATGATCACATCCATGCCCGACAGCCGCAGCAGCTCCGCGCCCGTGACCGTATCCGATGTAAATTGCACGCACGCGGTAACGACGTTGCCATCCCCGAACTGCACCACCAGCCCCGCCCGATTCACATTCTGCGCGCGGCTGCCCTCCCACCCCAAAAGCAGGGTGAAAAGGGCAGCCAGGATCAGGAGACGTTTGGAGGGCATGCAACCTGAAACTCAGGCGGCCATCTTGCGGCGACGGCGCACATAGCCCGCCAGGCCGGCCAGGCCGCCGCCCAGAAGCAGGATGGTGGTGGGTTCGGGGATCTCGGCCGGGGGCGGGTTCAGCTCCGCCTCGATCTCATCGAAGGTCTTCACCGGGGGATAGGTGGTGGGGTTGTAGTTGGCGTCGAAGCCCGACCAGGCGAAGCCCTCGACGGCTCGATCCCCGGGCGTATAGCCGCCAATCCCCACCTGGGAGACCTCCCAGGCGTCGCCCGCGGCGTTCAGGTGGAAGTACGCCCAGAAATGATCAGGGTCCGCGAAGCAGTCATCCACGGGATTGCCCACGCCGTCGATATTGCAGAGGGCTTCTCCCCAACTGAGTTCGGCGATGCCCACGGGGATGCTCGCGGCCCTCAGCACATCCGCGGTGGTCGCGTCCGCGGGCACGCTGACGATTTCGGTGTAGGTGCGGTCGGGGAACTGGATGACCAGGGCCACCCGCTTCTCGCCGCCTTGGGCGAAGGCGGTGGTGGCGATGAGCAGGACCAGCAGGAGTGCGGTGAGGAGGATGAAGCGTTTGCGCATGAGAACAGCTCCTTGAAGAAAATGAGATGGCGGTGCGGCGCACATGAAAGGGATCAGGCAGGACAGGCCGCGGGCGCAAAAGCATGGGAGGGATAGGAGGTCCCTGGCATGGGCGCCGCACCTGGGCGGGTGCAAGAAAAAAGCCCCCATCCTGGTGGACAAGGGCCTCATAGTTCGATCAAGACCGGGGCCTGTCCTCGCAGGCGTCCGATGTCGTTGCAGCGCGGGTTTTCTGGCTTGGGCCGAAGCCCTCACAGTTGCGGGACAGCGCCGGATTTGCACCGGACTTCCCCCGTTCCCGATGGCGATCCATCGAGAAATGCTGCAACCACTCCGGTATGAAATTATGGGCTATTGTAGCAAAGGAGGAAGGGGATGTCAAAGTAGCATGCGCCACGGACGGTTGTCCGTTGATACCGATGAAAATGGTGGCAAATGGCAAGTGGCAAGTGGCAGGTCGCAAGTGAATCTGCGCCAGTGGACCTGCCACCTGCGACCTGCCACCTGCAAAC
>CAZDCN010000248.1:0-4655 GCA_964503945.1 uncultured Caldilineales bacterium | reverse complement strand
GAAGTCCACCAGGCGCATGATGATGTTATCGATGGCCGGGCGGCTGTAGCCGGAGATCAAACCGATGAGGGTGCCCACCAGCAGGCTCACGGTCGCGCCCACAAAGCCAACCGCCAGCGACACCTGGGTTCCGAAGAGCGTGCGGCTGAGGAGGTCGCGCCCCAAATAGTCCGCGCCCAGGAGGAAAACCTGTCCTTTCAGATCGGGATCGCGGCCCGTGTAGGGGGCGCCGGGTGGGGCCAAATTGTCATACAGGCTGGTTTTGTCATAAGGAAATGGTGCGACGATTTTCGTAACAGGCGGGATAGCGATGATGATTTCAATGATGATAAAGATCAACGCGGCCACGGCGACCTTGTTCTTGAAAAACTGGCCCACCGCATCGCGCAATGGCGACCTGGATCGCTGTGCGGCAAGATCGAGGTCCTTTGGGGATGTATCTGTGGCAGTGGTCATACCTTCACTCCAGAGTAGAACGGATTCGATGCAAGATGACGTAGCTGATTGCCGCGCGGCTTACTCCAACCGAACGCGAGGATCGAGCCAAGCGTAGGTGATATCCACAAACATGTTGGCGATGACAATGGCAATGGCATAAACCAGGGTGGTGCCCAAGACCACGGGGTAGTCGCGATTGCCGACGCTGGTCACGAAATGTTTGCCCAGGCCCGGAATGGCGAAGATCTGTTCGACGACAAAGGTGCCGGTGAGCACGCCCGCAAACATGGGACCCAGGATCGTCACCACCGGGATCATGCTGTTCTTCAGGGCATGGGTGATGATGACGGCGCGCTCGCGCAAGCCTTTAGCCCGGGCGGTGCGAATGTAATCTTCGCGGATCACTTGCAACAAGCTGCCGCGCGTGAGGCGTGCCAGGCTGGCGGAAAGGGCCGTGCCCAGCGTCACCACGGGCAGCACGGCATGCATAAAGAAATCTTTCGTGGGTTTGGGGATGAGATTGACCCACATGGGAATCTGCTCCCCGGCGGCGATGTATTTTTCCGCGATGTTGCTGAACAGCGGCTCGGCCGCCCAGGTGGCCACAGGGAACCAACCCAATTTCAGGGCGAAAATCCAGATAAGGAAAGGCCCTAACACCACATTGGAAACGGAGACGCCCAGCACGGCAACAAAAGTCGCCGTATAATCAATAGGGGTGTTGTGTCTCAACGCAGCGATGATTCCGGCCGGAATGCCGATCAACATCCCCAACAGCAAAGCCATGAAACCCAACTGGGCGGAAATGGGTAACGCCGTGGCAATGATGTCATTGACCGTGCGCCCGCGATACCGGAAGGAGGGGCCGAGATCGCCGAGCAGGATGCCTTTGCTGGGGACGCCGTTGACCTCCTGGCCGGGCCTGCAAACGACATCGCCGATGAGATAGGAGCAAAATTGCTGCCAGAGGGGATCGTTGAGGTGGTACTTGGCTTCCAGGTTCTTCACCACCGAAGGGGGCAGGCTCTTGTCACCGGCGAAATCAAAGGGGCCGCCGGGGATGGCCCGCACCAGGGCAAAGGTGAAGAATGTCACCAGAAACAGCACCGGAATGGTCCAGATAATCCGCCGGATAATGAACTGTAACATAGTCGAAACACCTCGTTCTCAAAACGGAGATAATGATATCAGCCAATGGGCATGGGACATTCCGCAGCCGATATCCCATATCCACTGCCCAATATCGACAGGGGAAATGAGGCTGGCGGCCTCGCAGATGAAACCGCCAGCCTCAGAGTTAACAGAAGGTTTATTGGAGACCGAGGGCCGCTTTCTTGGCTTCCCAGTCCACCTTCCAGGTGTAGTGGAGGGCGGGCCCCACCGTGCCCATGGTGCGATAGGTGACCCAGGGCTTGGTCATGGTGACCACGGTGTAATAATAAATGGGCGCCATGGCGGCTTCCTCGTCCACCAAAATCTTCTCGCCGCGCTTGTAGAGCTGCTTGCGCTCTTCAGGATCCGTGGAGGCGCGGGCCTGGCGCATCAGATCCGCGAATTCCTGGTTATTCCAGCGAATGCGGTTGGAACCGATTTCGGGGTTGAAGACCTCATTCAGCCAGTTGTTCTGATCGGGATAGTCTGCGCACCAGCCCAGGCGGAAGACGTGAGGCGCTTCTTCCAGGGGGGTGTCCTTCTTGATGGTGTTCAGGTACACCTTCCACTCCTGATTCTCAACAGCCACATCCACGTTGAGGGCGTCCTTCCACATGGCCGCGATGGCCTGGGCGATACGGGCATGGCCCTCGGAGGTGTTGTGCATCAGGGTGATGGTGCCCAGCTCGGAGCCGTCATTGTAACCGGCATCGGCCAGCCAACCTTTGGCCAACTCAATGGCCTTCTCATACCCCGTGCCGCCCATGTCTTCGGGCAGAGCCCAGGGAGCGATGTCGGGATCGCCGGCCGCGCTACCAAAGATCATGGCGGGGGCGAAGGTGTTGGCGGGGATCTGACCACCCTTGGTCACGTTCTCCACCAGGCCCTTGCGATCGATGGCCGCAGAGAGGGCGCGACGCACATTGGCGTTATCAACAGGCGGCTTCGTGTTGACGAAACCATAGTAATAGGTGCAGGCATCCGGCGCAATGGTCAGCTGCTTGCTCAGCTCGGGATCCGCTTTGACGCGATCGATCTCATCCAGAGGCACGCCGGCCACATCCAGATCGCCCGCCTCATACATGGCAAAGGCCGTGGAAGCCTCGGTGACCATGACGTAGTCGATGACATCAACCTGAACGTCGTCCGCTCCCCACCAATGAGGATTCTTACGGACCTGCAGGCTGTCGTCATGGGCCCACTTGGTCAGCACCATGGGGCCGTTGGTCCAGATGATGCCGGGCTCGATCCAGCGCTCGCCCTTATCCTCGATGACAGGCTTGGGCATGGGCATGGCGACCCACATGCTGGCGATGGCAGGGAAGTAAGGAGCAGGGTCCGCCAGGGTGAACTTGATGGTGTAGTCGTCGATGACTTCCACGCCGAGATTGTCGAACAGGGCCTGCACTTCTTCGTCGCTCATCGCGCCCAGGTCCGCGGTGTTCAACTCCTCGCCGCCCTTGATGATGTAGAGCACGTAGGCATAGTCAGAGGCGGTGCGGGGGTCCAGCGTGCGGCGAACGCCATAGGCCACATCCTCGGCGGTCACAGGATCCAAAACCTCGATCTCGCCGGTGCCGGTGTTGTACTTCACCCAATTGTTATCCTGGCGCAGCTTGAAGGTGTACTCCAGGCCGTCGTCGGAAACCTCCCAGGATTCGGCCAGATAGGGCTTGGGCTCGTTGGTTTCCGGGTCGATCACCGTGAGGCCCGCGAACAGGTTGCCGATGACATCGACGGAGGTGGTGTCGGTGGCCAGGGCCGGGTCCAGGGTGGGGGGCTCGGTGCCCAGGTTCAGATTCAGCACCACCTCGTTGGCGGGAGCAGGCGTCGGCGTGACGACGACTTCTTTCTCCACCACTTCGGTGACGACGACGGTCTTCTCGACCTCTTTCTCCACCACCTGGGTGACGACGACGGTCTTTTCGACGACCTTCTCGACGACTTCCGGGGTGGCTTGGCCGCCGCAGGCGCCCAGAGCAACGACGCCAAGCGCGAGGACCAGAATCAGGATAATCCACTTGTTACGAGACATGCTTCGTTTCTCCTCCTATGAGTGGAAGATGTTGGATTGCGCGAGATTGCGCATGACAAACGATGTGTAAACGTCAGCGTGCCAGGCTGCCGCTTGCACAGTTAGACAGCTCCTTTGGCTTTTCCTCACCTCCTTTTCTGACCAGTGCATAGTGGATGTATTCCATGGGGAAAGAATTATCGAAACAGCCCTCAAATTAGATTTGGTGCAGGAATGAAGATGGTTCGGACGGGCTGTTGATAACGCGAGGGGGGCGCGGGACCAAAGCCCGCTTGGGCAAGTCAACGAGATTCAGTAGAGATGGCAGGCGACCCAGTGCTCTTTGCCGGGCTCGCCCACGTTCTTCCATTCGGGGTCCTCCACTGCGCAGATGTCCATGACTTGGGGACAGCGGGTGCGGAAATTGCAACCCGAAGGGGGATTCGTGGGCGAGGGCACGTCCCCTTCCAGCACGATGCGCTGGCGTTTTTCTTCGATGTAAGGATCGGGGATGGGCACGGCGGAGAGCAGGGCCTTGGTGTAGGGGTGCAGCGGGTTTTCGTACAGGGTTTCGTGATCGGTCAGCTCGACGATCTTGCCCAGATACATGACCGCCACCCGATCGGAGATGTGGCGAACCATGGAGAGGTCGTGGGCGATGAAGAGGTACGTCAATCCCAGATCGGCCTGCAGGTCCTCCAGCAGGTTGACGATCTGCGCCTGAATGGAAACGTCCAGCGCGGAGATAGGCTCGTCCGCCACGATGAATTTGGGGTTGACGGCCAGGGCCCGGGCGATGCCGATGCGCTGGCGCTGCCCGCCCGAGAATTCGTGAGGATAGCGGTTGATGAAGTAGGGGTTGAGCCCCACCAGCTTGAGCAGCTCCTGCACCCGCTCCCGCTTTTCCTTGCCCTTGGCCAGGTTGTGCACTTCCAGGGGCTCGCCGATGATGTTGCCCACGGTGAGGCGGGGGTTGAGGGAGGCGTAAGGGTCCTGGAAGATCATTTGCATCTCCCGGCGCTGGCGGCGGAGCGTTTCCCCTTTCATGGTG
>CAZDCN010000247.1:0-4657 GCA_964503945.1 uncultured Caldilineales bacterium | reverse complement strand
CCAGAATCACCCCCAGGCGCTTTAACAGCTTGGGGGTGTAGTCCACATAATATCTATTCATTTCAGCCTGGCTCTGCAATGGTCGCAGATTGAAGGTTTGTAAAGCCTCATACAACGTGGATGCTGTCATATGCATTGATTGAACAAAGCGAAAAAGGAAATTCCGACTGTCCCAGTTATCGTCGCACGGCGTCACGACCTTTGCGGGTCAACGTCACCACCTCGCCGCCCTGAATGGGCTGCACCTCCACCAATCCCTCATCGACCAGGGATTGCAACACCGGGGCCAGTTCGTCGGGCAGACTGAGGGTGGCCGCTTCCAGTTCGATGGTGAGGAGGGAGCCGCGTTTGGCCAAAGCCTCCAACACCTCGCGGCGCAATCGTTGCTCCTGTTCGGCTCGCGCCTGCACGGCTTCCATATCCTGGGCGGTTTCGGCCAGGGCCTGACTCACAGCCCGCAATTCCTCGCCCTCCTCTTCCCCGGCCCGAGCCGCCAAGCGCTCCGAGATCTCGGCCAGTCGCCGGGCGATGTCGGCCAGGGAGCGGGCCTCTTCTCGGGCCGGATCCTGATTATATGCCAGATTCGTTGTTGCCATCATGCGCCTCCACAGAGATGGGTGCGAAAACTTTTGACAAGGCCATTTTATCACAACACGCGTGCGCCGCCATAACCCCCGTTTTCCCTTCCCCATCCCTCCTGCTATACTTCACCCCATGCAAAACCCCTTCCCCAACGCCCGGCTGTATGAGCTGGACGATGGCCGATTGACCGACGACATCCCCCTCTACGTGGGCTTCGCCCGCAAGACGGGCGGGCCCGCGCTGGAGCTGGGCGTGGGCGCAGGCCGCATCGCCATCCCCCTGGCCCGGGCCGGGTTCCAAGTCACCGGGCTGGACATCTCCTGGCCCATGCTCGCGCGCGGGCGGGAGCGCATCGCGGCCGCGGGCCTGAGCCGCCGCATCCAGCTCATCCACGGGGATTTCCGCTATCCGCCCCTGGCCTCGGGCCGGTTTGCGCTGGCCTACTGCGCCTACAACGCGTTCCTGCACCTCATCGAGGGCGAAGACCAGATGCGGGCCCTGACGGCCTGGCGGCGGGCGCTGCGGCCGGGCGGGCTCCTGGTCATCGACGTGGAAAATCCGCAACTGGAGGGCCTGACCCTGCTCATGTTGCAGCAAGGCTTCGAGCCGGAGGAAACCCTGACCGATCCCGAAACAGGCGAGGAAATTCGCAAATCCACCCGGGCCGAAGTGGACCTCACGGACCAGGTGCTGCGCTTTCGGCGGCTGTATCAGGGCGAGGACGCCGCGGGCCCGTGGGAGGTGGAGCAATCCTTCGAGATTCGCATCCTCTTTCAGCGCGAGCTGGCCCTGCTCCTGGCCTGCGCGGGCTACGAGGACCTGCGCTTCTATGGCGATTTCGAGCTCAACCCCTGGACGCCGGACAGCCCCCGCCTCATCGCCGTGGCCGCGCGAGAGAAAATAAGAGGCGAATAACTTGGCGGCGGCATGTGTTATAATTGCCGTAAATCACTCCAGAAATGAGGCCATCACGATGCCATATCAATTCATCCGCACCGATCCCGACATCCTCGGCGGCAAACCGCATATCAAGGGCACGCGGCTTAGCGTCGCCTTCATTCTGGAGCTTTTTGCCAGCGGAGCAACGAGAAAGGATATCCTTGAAGCTTATCCGCAGATTCCGGCAGAAGCGCTGGAAGAATCACTTCGATATGCAGCGGAAACGGTCGACAATGAAATCATCCTTATCGATAAACTCGCCGCATGAATCCGCTAGCGCTCCCTCTACTTGCAGACGAGAATATCCATCCTGGAGTGGTGGCTTACCTGAAACGCGCGGGATTCAATATCATCTCGGTGAGGGAAGCAGGGCTGGGAGGAAAAAGTGACAGGCTTATCCTGCAATTTGCCGCCGATCAGGGTCGTGTCGTCCTAACGCACGATAGTGATTTCGGACGACTGAAGTTCTTGACAGATAGCAAGCTGACGGGCATCATCTATTTGCGCCCCGGACATATTCAGCCCGAATTCACCATTGAAACCCTACGCTATCTCCGATCGCGTTCGTTCGACTTGTCCATTCCTTTTATCATCGTGGCCGAACGCCAGGGAGGGAGTGTGCGCGTAAGAGCACGCCAGTTGTAGCAATAAAGAGAAATTCTGAAAGGTTTTTTGTGAACTGCTAGGATTTTCTCCATGTCTCCGTGGTGAAATGACCTTTTTGCAATGGAACCATGACTGATCACGGATTACCCCCAATGAACCTCACCGCCACCGATCCCAACCGCGTTTTACCCGATTACGAAAAGGGCAATTTCGCGCACATCCCGGCCCTGCTGGGCGCACTGTTGGGCGCGTCCATGAATGGCCCCCTCTCTCCCCAGCGCTTCGGCTTTCGCCCGGGCCAGTTCGACAAGGTCGTCTTCCTCTTTTTGGATGCGTTTGGCTGGAACCTGTACAGCTACTTCCGCAACCGTCGCCACCGGGTCATCGGCAAACTGACGGAGCGGGGCCAGGCCCACAAGATTACTTCCCAATTCCCCTCCACCACGGCGGCGTGCGTCACCACCTTCAGCACAGGAGAGGCCGTTGGGAAGCATGGCGTATTCGAATGGCAATACTACGAACCTGAAGTGGATGCGGTCATCGTCCCCCTGCTCTTTTCCTATGCAGGAGAAAAGGAGCGGGGCACGCTGCGGGACGCCTACGTGGACGCCCGGGACATCCTGCCCGCCCGCACCCTGGCCATGCGCCTGGCCGAAGAAAGCATCCGGGTGCATTCCTTCGTGCCCAAGGAATACACATCCACGCCCTACAACCAGCTTATGGCCCAAGGCGCCAAGGTGACCGGATATCGGACGGTGGCGGGAGGTCTGGCCGCGCTGAAACGGGCCATCGATCGGGAGGAAGGCCCTGCGCTTTTCCATTTCTACACACCCCACATCGACGGCCACGCCCACGAGCACGGGCCCTTCGACTACCGCACCCTGGCTGAAGCCGACGCCACGTTGCTGTTGCTCGACCGTTTTCTCTTCCACCCCCTGCGGGGCCGGGAGGATGTGCTCTTCGTCCTCAGCGCGGATCACGGTCAGATGCGGGTGGAGCCCGAGGAGACCTTCTACATCAACCTCCAGCCCGAATTTCAGGAGCTGCGCTGCTATCTGCGGGCCAATCGCCAGGGGCAGGTCCTCACGCCCGGCGGCTCCCCACGCGATGTCTTCCTCTACGTGCGGGAGGAGTACGTGGGCCGGGCCCAGAACCTGCTGCGCAAGATGCTGGGCGGTCGGGCCGACGTGTATCGCATCGAGCAGCTCATCGACGCGGGCCTGTTCGGTACTGCGGAGCCCTCGGCCGACTTCATGAAGCGGGTGGGAAACCTGGTCATCCTGCCCCGAGGCAGCGGCACGGTGTGGTGGTATGAGAAAAAGAAGTTCGAGATGACCCTGCGCGGGCTCCACGGCGGCCTCAGCCGCGACGAGATGGAGATTCCGCTCATCCTTTACCAGCCCTAGAATTGACGTGGCTTGCAGAGATGATCTCGAAACCAACGTCGGCCGAGTCCACGGCGGGCGTCAAACGTCAAACGTCACGACCTGACGTATAACGCATGACGTTTGACGAAGTTGGTCGCCCGCTTCCAAACAGCATCGAAGCGATTTCACCTTTTCCCTTACCAACGAGTTCATCATGTCCCAATCAACCTCCCAATCCCACCAAAAGCGTCATTATCGCTCCGATATCATCAAAAAAGGCGTGGAACGCGCGCCCCATCGCAGCCTGCTGCGGGCCACGGGCGTGAAGGACGAGGACTTCGACAAGCCCTTCATCGCCATCGCCAACTCCTACATCGACATCATCCCCGGCCACGTGCACCTGGATGCGTTCGGGAAGATGATCAAGGAGGAGGTGCGCAAGGCCGGCGGCGTCCCCTTCATCTTCAACACCATCGGCGTGGATGACGGCATCGCCATGGGCCACGCGGGCATGAAGTACAGTCTGCCCAGCCGGGAGCTTATCGCGGACAGCATCGAGACCGTGGTGCAGGCCCACCAGTTCGACGCGCTCATCTGCATTCCCAACTGCGACAAGATCGTGCCCGGCATGATCATGGGCGCGCTGCGCTGTAACATCCCCACCATCTTCATCTCGGGCGGCCCCATGGCCGCGGGCGTCACGCCCGATGGCCAGGTGGTGGACCTGATCTCGGTATTCGAGGGCGTGGGCGCGTATGTGCAGGGTGAGATCGGCCTGGAAGAGCTGGATGTGTTGGAGCGCTACGGCTGCCCGAGCTGTGGAAGCTGCTCGGGCATGTTCACGGCCAACAGCATGAACTGTCTGTCCGAGGCCCTGGGCATCGCCCTGCCCGGCAATGGCACAGCTCTGGCCTGCACCACCGAGCGGGAGGATCTGGCCCGGCGCGCGGCCCGGCAGATCATGTTCCTGCTGGAGAACGACATCAAAATTCGGGACATCGTCACCGAGGCGGCCATCGACAACGCGTTCACCCTGGATGTGGCCATGGACGGCAGCACGAACACAGTGCTCCACACCCTGGCCATCGCCCGCGAAGCGGGCATCGACTACGACATCGCCCGGGTGGATGAAATCAGCCGCCGCACG
This sequence comes from uncultured Caldilineales bacterium, assembly GCA_964503945.1. Classification (GTDB taxonomy): domain Bacteria; phylum Chloroflexota; class Anaerolineae; order J102; family J102; genus M2005. Next base: position 16 of record CAZDCN010000247.1, on the reverse strand, counting down.
CCCAACATCTGCAAGG
>CAZDCN010000246.1:0-4660 GCA_964503945.1 uncultured Caldilineales bacterium | reverse complement strand
TTGCGCATGGTTGCTATATTGCCGAACTGTCCGCCGCGAGTGGCCCGCCACCAGAAGCGAAGCAAACCGCGAATCTCACTGGCGCGCACCACCGTCACTTCATCGGGTTGCTGGGGATTGGCCCCGCCACCAAACAAGGGGGTGATGACTTTGTAGCGCCGCACCTGGCGAACAATGCCCGTATCGGACCGGGGTTGCACCTGAGGCGGCGTCGTAGAAAGTGTGCGTTTACGCATGAGGAACCTCCAATGTTTGAATGTGACCGTCCCACGCACCCAGCAAGGCCAAACCAAACCCATCCCGGCGATCCTGGGCGCTATCACTGATGGCCTGAAGCCAGAATTTGTTCACAAAAACGGAGCGAGCGTCGCTACTCCCCTCCAGTTTCAAGAAATAGACGCTTCCGGCCGGGACCAGGCGTCTGCTGGCTTTGGGCTGCTTCTTTTCCATGTCCCATCCCGAGATAGCAACCGGCCGGGCCAGGGCCGCCGCCATCACCGTGACGGTTAGATCGGAAAATTGTTTCAGAAACCACTCGGGAAGGAAACCTCGCTCAAAGTAGGCGGGCGTGGCGAGCATCAAGCGAGCAAAACCGAATTCCACAATGTGCTTCCTTATGGCATCCGGACAGGTTGGAGACGCTTCTGAAGCGCTTCGCCAGTAGACTATGCGTCGTTCGCCTCCCAGAAAGTCTGGCCCGGATAATAGGGACGCATCCGTTTCCAGGGCTAGGCCGTAGAAGCGGGCCTCCCCTAACGCTGCATGCCCGTTGTTTCCTCGCAGGGTCTGGATGAAGCTGAGCCCCACCGTCTGGAAAAGAAATTCTTCCTTTGCTGTGCCCGTTGATGTGTCGATGCGCACATGCATCCGTTCTTCAGTCGGCAATCCTTCCAAACCTAGCTCGGTGGGAATCACCCCATCGTCTTTTGGGCGGGGCTGGGAAAGCCAGGCTTCCAAAGTCCGCCAGGTCCAAAAACGAGGCGCGCTCTTGAAGGGTTTTTCTTTGGTGGCAGGGTTGGCGCTGACGGGGTGAAGACCCTGGGGCATGTCCAGGTAAACGCCTTCGGGAAATTGTACAGGCTGCAACCATACTCTACGAACATCGCCCTTGGATGTTTTCAGTAGCAGTGCATCGGCCGGCGCGGGGAACAACCATTCTTGCAGGTCGCCATCGGGACTCAATGCCACCAGGAAGGGTCCACGCACACGCAACTGTCTCAATTCATCGATACGAGATGTATCAAAACCTCGCTCGGTCCAGCCGGCGCGGGTGCGCGTGGCGCCTGCCAAGGTGGAAGGGTAAGGAAAGGGCAGGGTCTTGGCGTGAGCGCCGGGCGTGGCATGAAAGGGGCGGCCATCGCGAAAAATAAGCGGATCGTGTGGTTCAATGATCCAGGTTTTCATAAGGCATGCTCCTTGCACGATATCTTTGTCAAACGGCAGGCCTTGGCAAATTCGGAGGCAATGATCATCTCTGTGGTCAGCGACATCACATCTTCCTCCCGCAGCCAACGTTTAAGGGTGTCTTGTACATCCGAGGCGACATCCCTTTGTCCGCCGGATTCCTTTTTCCGTTTCAGAATCCGCACCGCCTCTTTGGCGAAAATCCCAATATCCAGGTCTGTTCCGCGCATAAAAGCGGCCAGATCGCGTAGATCATGGGCCGCGCCATGGCTGATGGCGTCCTCTTCCCACCATTCGGCCAGCTTTTGCATACGATCCACAAGGGTGGGCAGGACATCCACTGCCAAAGTTTCACTGCCACCGCGTTTTTGAAGCAGAATGGCCAACTCATGCTTGTCATCGCGGTGATTCTTGGCTTCCCGTTCTGCGCGACGGACAGCTTCCATGACATCGCCGAGGGGCGTCAAGTGATGGACGATGGCCAGACCTGCGGATAGGGTGGGAAGTCGTGAGGTGCCTTGTTCATCCCGGTAAGCGAAGTCTTGCATCATCTGAGAAAAAACCTCATCCAGCTTAGCCACACAGGTCAGAGCGGTGTGCAACGGAAGATAAGCCAGAATATCGTCGCCGCCTGCATAGACAGCTCTTCCTCCGTAATCTTTGATGATCGTTTTGGCCCTTGAGGCGAAATCGCTCAGTTTCCGGGATAGATGTTGATGTTCCTTCTCCGATCTCTGGGCGTCGATGGCGCGTCCCATGAAATCGCCATCCGCCACAAGCAAGGCATAGTATGGAGACGCCTGCCCTTTCACGTCGTGAGATTGGAAAATCTCGCGGTAGCGCAGGCGGAAGGCATCCCGTTTCTCCTCGTTCTGAATAAAACGAGCCAAGCGCTCCACAAAATAGTACGCTCCATCGGTTTCGGTTTCGCCAGTGTAGTGCTGGAGGAGGTTTTTTAGCTCAGAGAGAATAATGCTATCAAGTTCTCCTAGGCCCTGGCGAAACGGGGCTGCAGCGAAATCCGATGTGCTCGGGAATACACCTTCCGGACGTTGGCCAAAGCGTTTTACAACGTCTACACCGGAGAGAGTCTCCCCCCGAGTCAAGGATTTCGTCTCTTTTTGGCTGGCGCCTTGTAGCACGCTCTCTCGGAAGCCATCCAATGAGGATTTTGGCGAACCTGAAACACCCGGCCAAGGCTGAAAATCCCGCGTGTTTTTTCGAGCAGCCAGAGCCGCTTCGGCCAAAGTTCGGGCTTGAACGTACCCGTCGTTGATCACTGCGCTGGCCCAATAGAACTCCAGTAAATCCTCTAATTGCTGCTCGGCTCGTTGTCGTTCCACGGTGTTGGCAATTTGAGATAGCCCGCGTTGCGCCAGTTCATCGAGACGCCGCTTAACCGCCTCTTTCGTTTTGCTTGCCAGCTCTTTAGGATTATCTTCGCTCAAGGCCACAATCTTATTGGCTACGTTCAATAGCGAGCCGGGGGTTAGATCCGCACCTGGATCTTCCGGTGCAGGGAAAATTAATGTAGCGCCGGCATCATGCAGGGCTTTGGCGGCAGCCTTGGCCAGCTCGCTAAGCATCCACGAACCAAAAGCCAGATCCTGGCTCGTCCGCGCGCTGGCGATGAAATCCTGCACCGGCCCGAGGGCGCATATGAAAATTTTTGTCATCAAAAAGCCTCCTTTCAATGACGGTTCCGATGCGTCTTGCAACCCAGATGAAGTCTGTTCAGTATACTATGCGATGGATTTATCGCCTAGCTTGTTTTTGGCAACATGGCCCGGGCGTGCAGGCGGACGCGTGACGCCCGCCTGCACATGGAAACCGGGCGGGGGCTATGTCTGCAACCGCTGATACAAACTGAACCCGCGCGAGGCTTTGCGGAGTCGGTAGGGAATGACAATTTGATGCAGCAGTCGATCTTTGCCAACCTTCATGTTCTTGTTGCTGTAGATGTCCACCTGGTCGAAGGTGAGATGCGGCGCGCAATCATCCATCACCTGCAAAATCCCTTCCATAGGAAAACGATCCTGCAATGGCTCCATGGGCGTGAATCCGCGAGGAAGTTCATCAGTCTGGGTGACTTTCTCCGCCTGGATGAAGCCGCCGCGTTTGCCGATGTAGGCGATCATGCTCAGCCAACGGGCCCAATCGGCCGGGGGAGCATCCCCCGGCTGAAAGGCCACCTGCCAGGTTCCCTGCCACTGAACGTATTCGCGGAAGCCGATGGTGTTGAGCAGGGGACGGATGAGCCCGGTGTCAGGATCGGGTGAGGGTTTGCCCTTGATGGGCCGCAGGATCTTGGTGAAGGTGTTGTTGACGATGATGCGTTCGGGACCGCAGTAGGCCAGGCGGGCGTCCCGCACCGCGGGCCACAGGGTTTTTCCCTGCTCCAGGCCCGCTTCCCGCAGGATGATGTCCAGCACGGCCATTTTGAACGCGAAGGGGGTGGGCAGGAGCAGGGATTTGCCCCCTGTGGAGGTGGCGGTGGAGAGTTTCAGGGAGATGAGGCTCACCGGTCGATAGGTGATGATGGTCCACATGGCGCACCTCACCGGACGAAGGCGTAGGGTTCAGCATCGGCGATGATGGTTTGCATAATGGAAGCGAATTCGGCCAGGGAGCCAAAGGGCTTGACAACGATGCGCCCCTGATGGAGCGCGTTCAGCGCGTCGGCCACTTGTGCGGTCTCTTGCTGGAAGTTGCCGTTGAGGGGGCTGATGAGGGGCGCGGGCGCGGGCCCGGTGCTGAAGGTGATGACCCCTTGCACGTCCGTGATGTGGGGATTTTGGGTGTTGCGCATGGCGCCCGCGGGCTGGACAAAGGTGTAGAGCAGGCTTTCCAGCAGGGCCTTGAGCCGTGCGGTGCGGTCGACGCCCTCCGCGTATTTCTGGCTGATGTCATTGAAGCCCACGCGGGCCGCCTCTACCGAGGCGATGATGGCGTATTGGCCGCTGCTGGCCGGGCGATGGAAGATGGCCTGGCCCAGGTTGCCCGAGCGCTCGCCCTTTTCCGTGGGGATCTCCCGACGGTCGGGATCGTATTTCACGTGGAAGTATTGCTCGGTGCTTACCTTCTCGGGGATGCCGATGGCCCAGCCGAATTCGATGACGCTTTTGCGGGGCGCCGACTGGTTGCCCTGGGTGACCAGATTGCCTTCGATGTCGTCCAGGGTGAAGGTGAGGAGGCGGTCCACCACTTGCACGGGCGTGGGCTTGCCTTTGAGGAACTGTTGGAAGTCGGGATCCGC
>CAZDCN010000245.1:0-4678 GCA_964503945.1 uncultured Caldilineales bacterium | reverse complement strand
GCTATTTACGAAGCAGTGTTTCAGTCCGAAATGCGCCGCATCACCAACCAAATAAGACCGGCGCTGTGGCCGGTCTTGACAGATGCTGAGAATGGATGCCGATTCGAAGAAAAGGACGCGGTCACCCACCCATCTTCATGCCGCCTTCCATCATCTTCACCGGCGCCTGCACTTTCATCTCGCCCGACTTCTCGAACTTGAGCGTGAGGTCAACCACTTCGCCTTCTTGCAATTGATGCTTCAAACCGATGAGCATGATGTGATACCCGCCCGGCTTCAACTCCACCTTGCCCTTGGCGGGAATGACCAGGCGCTGCCCCTCCACGGGCTTCATGTGCATGACATTGTTCTCATCGACCACCATCTCATGGATCTCCACCGCGTCGCTCACATCGCCATCGACGCCGATGAGCGCGTCATCTTCATTGCCCTTGTTCTCGATAATCATATAAGCGGCGCCGCTGGTCGCCATCTTGGGCGAAGGCCGGGCCCAGGGGTCTTTGATCTCGATCTGCGGGCCTTTAGCGCCGCCACACGCGGACAGCAACAACGCCGCGACCGCTAATAACAAGATGAGAATGAAAAGACGTTTGACTGAAGGGGTCATCCAGATCCTCCTTGAAGAAAAAATGTGGAAACGTTATGAAAGCATCATCTGTCGGATGATTTGTTCTTTGGCATCTTCCATATCCACGAGTTCCCCTCCAAAGCCCTGCTGAAAGCGACGGGCGTGCTCCTCATCCCCAAAACAGAGCACCGAAGGCGAACAGCACACCACGATCTCAGAATCGAGCAAGTATGTGGCGGATTTGAGATTGACCACGCGTTCGAGGATGTAGTCTGTGGCCATGCCCGAAACAATGTCCTCCCGGGTCTCCAACAGCAACAAAGCGCAATGAGGACAACACGCCTCCAGGCGCTCGCCCCCAAACGTTTGCAAGGAGATGGCGGTGCGGGCGGGAACCGGCTTGCCGCACATGGCGCATCGCCCGGCCTCGGGCTGATAAGGCCGCTCGAGGATCGCCCCTCCGAACACCTTCTTCACCCGATCCTCTTTCTGGACCAGATAATCCAGATCCCGATGAATGGTCATATGCGAGACGCCCAACGCCTGGCTGAGCTCCCGCACCTGGACGCGACCTTCCTTGCGCAATCGATTCAAAATATATTCGCGACGCTCGATGGCAAGCATGTTTGGCGCACCTTACTGTTTGAAATAGGGATAGTTTGTGTGAAAGTTATCAAATACTAGCATAGAAACCGGACTTCCTCCAAAAACTGCGCGGGTTGACTTGCCGCCTGCAACCGGTAAACCTGACTTTCATTGGCGGTTCCTCTATTTGCGTTCTCTATCCGTGGCTCTCCCTATCGGCGGATTACCAGACCATCGGTTTCCCGGTCCACGGGTTTCCCTCAAGATTTGACCCAAATCCCAACCTGCGGCAAACTAAACGGGCGACGGCATAGAGCCATCCTTCTATTTCCACTCTGAACGAGATTCCTCATGGAGCTCCGCACCTATCTCCGCATCCTCAAACGCTGGTGGTGGATCCCCGCCGGGCTCGTGGCGCTGACCCTGGCTTTCTCTCTGGTCACCCTCAAGCCCTGGCAGCCCCGCCCCCCTTCCTACGCCATGAGCATGTCCTTCAGCGTGGGCGTGCGGCCCCAGCAACTGCCCGACCAGTTCACCTACGACGGCTATTACACCGCGCTCTCCTCCGAATACCTCATCGACGACTTCAGCGAGATCGTCAAGGGCTCCGAATTCGCGGGGGCCGTGAGTCAACGTCTGGCGGAGCAGGGCGTCGTTGTGGCTCCGGGCCAGATCCAGGGTTCCACCCAAACGGGAGAACTTCACCGCATCCTCACCGTTACCATCTATGACAGCGATCCCGACCGTTTGGCCGCGATCGCGGATGCGGTGGCCGCCACTATGACCGAGGACGCGGATCAGTTCATGCCCCGTTTGCTGGAAGACCAGGGCGCGGTCTATCTCGTCAACCGCGGGGGCGTCGTCCCCATCGGCCCGAGCTTGAAACAACGCCTGGATTTGCCCCTGCGTCTGGTGTTGGCCTTTCTGGCCGGCATCGGTCTGGCCTTCCTGATCAACTATCTCATCCCCCGCATCTACGACCGCAACGACCTGGAGGCCCTGGGCATCGACGTGCTGGCGGAGATTCCGCGATGATTGAATGGCATTGGCTATGAGGGCGAGCTCTCATCTATATTGGCCAACATATCCAGAAATCCCGCAAAAGCCAGAAACTCAGCTCGTAGTCGCGGCCAATGCTTGAAAAGGCCGAGAACAAGAGGCTCGATTCTTTTGGGTGATAGATTCATCGTATACACATTACGAACCAGATGACGGAAACGCCGCAACTCATCCAGATAAGCAAAGCTCTCTTGTCCAATAATAGCGGGACGTAGCTCTTCGATCTCCACAGTCATGAGAAACAACAAATCGCGATGCCACGTTTTGCCGACAGGAGCAGTTCCATCCACTAATTTCGCAATCAGCTCAAATTGTCGCTCTATTCCAGAGTAAAAGCTGTGCAAATTTAAGGCTACGGAATCAAGAAAAGCGAACTCTTCGGGCGTCAGCACTGATTGCTCCCACGCTCTTTGGATTCGAGGCAATAGCTGTTCCAGTTCCTTGATTTCTCCCCGAATACGCTCAGAGAGCTCCATATAAATCCTATTCACAAGTCAACTCCGTAGCGTTCTATCGCTTCGCGAAGCCAGGGACTTGCTTTTTCGATCTCGATCAAATCAACGGTGCGATCGGAAATCATCTCCTCTGCTAGGCGCCAGGCATCCCAATAAGCATCATCGGAAAGACCTTCTACTGCCAAATCCACGTCAGAATCAGAAACAAACCAGGCTGTGTGTGCAAGCGAGCCAAAGAGCACAACACGACGAATCCCAAATCGCGACTTCAGCTCCTCAGCCAACTTACGGACCTCCGCCATCACGCGCTGCCTTTCATGTTCGTCATCAGTGCTCCGCGCGAGGATGTGACGACGCCGTTTTTCTGCGTCGAGATAGGGTTTCCATCCTTTTCGCCCGAGTTCGAGTGCCGTGGACATCGTGACCTCTTGCAAATTCTCAACAGCAAGTCGTTAATATCAGTATATCGCGACCGAGCTCATCTGTCTAACTTGTTCCAGCCCTTCCGCCTCTTCTATGTTAAAATAAGGCCCGAAAAACACCGTATTCACCTATCATTCACCTTATGGAACTCAAAATCTACTGGCAAATCCTCAAGAAACGCGGCTGGATCATCCTGCTGGCGGCCGCAATCACCGCGGCCGCAGCCTTTGGCTTCGGCCGTTTTCAAGAGACCATCTACCGAGCCCAAATCCTGGTCAGCGTGCGCCCGGCCCGGGCCGACTTCGGCCTCACCGCCTCCACCAAGGACCTGCTGCGCAATTTCCAGACCAACCTGCTCACCCATCGCATGGCCCAGAAGGTCATCGACCGGGCCCAGCTTGACATGAACACCTACGAGCTCCTCAGCGAAGTCGAGGTCAATCCCGAGCCGGATCGCTTCATCATCGAGATCGTAGCCAAGGACCCGGACCCCCAGACCGCGGTGACCATCGTCCAGACCATGGCCCAGATCTTCGTGGATGAGCAGGAAGCCTGGAACCAGAAACAAGATAAACGGGACCGCATCGACGTCTGGATTGTGGACGACGCCCGGGACGCGCCCCAATGGCGGCCCAATCCCAAGCTGAACGGGGTGGCGGGGCTGATTTTGGGCGCGTTGATCGGCGCGTTCATCGTCTTCCTGCTGGAATGGCTGGCCTCCCGCTACATCCGCACCGCGGAGGACATGGAACGCTCCGCGGGCATCCGCGTCCTGGGCGCGATCCCGTCCAGAAAATGAGACAGCGCCACCCCGATGCGTTTTTACCCGCGCCCATTTTCCCTCTCCCAAGCCCATGACCATCGAACTCATCACCCTCACCGACCCTCAATCTCCCCAGGCCGAGGCCTATCGCAGCCTGCGCACCAATCTCGACTTCTATAGCCTGGAGAATCCGCTGCACACGCTTCTCATCGCCAGCCCGGAGCCCGATGATGATCGGACCAAGGTGCTGGCCAATCTGGGCGTCATCAGCGCCCAGGCGGGCAAGCGCGTCATCCTGGTGGATGCCGACATGCGGCGGCCCCGGCTGCACGAGGTCTTTGGCGCGCCCAACGACCAGGGGCTCGCCACCGTCCTGGTGGAAAATCAGGACGCACTGCCCATTTTCGACACCGAGGTCGCGAATCTGCGCGTTCTGCCCGCGGGCCCCACGCCCGTCAATCCCGCCGATCTCCTGGCCTCCCCGCGCATGAACGAAGTGCTGGAGCAACTCAAGGACATGGCGGACGTGATCCTTTTCGACGCGCCGCCGCTGGTCGCGGTCACCGATGGCGCGCTGCTGGCGGCCCGGGTGGATGGCGTGCTGCTGGTGGCCCGCGCGGGCCAGACCCGCCGGGAGCTGGTAGAAAAGGCCAGGGATATCCTGGGCAAGGTCAAGGCCAACCTGGTGGGCGCGGTGCTCACCAACGCGGCCATGGAGACGGGCGTGTATAAGTACTATGGCGAGTAGCGCCATCTGTTCTGAAAATAAATCTTTGCCTCACGCCAAGACGCAAAAGGCGCAAAGGAAGAAAGAAGCAAAGAAAA
>CAZDCN010000244.1:0-4681 GCA_964503945.1 uncultured Caldilineales bacterium | reverse complement strand
AAAATGATCTGCGGAAATCCGCGTTGCGAAGCATCTGCGTCATCCGCGTTCCCATTTTCATCGGCATCCGCGGGCCAACGCCCGGAGGCCTGATTTCTGCGCTCGTCATGATTCCGCCGCATCCGCGGGACGATAGTGGGGACACCAGGCCTCGTCGGGGATGGGGCGCTGGGCATGGGGACTGTCGGGATTTCGACAAAACGCGTGGCGCTTGCTCACCTGCCCGTCGCCGCTGCTCCAGAAAACGTCGAGATAAGCGCAGGTGTGACAGGTGCGCCCTCGCAAATGGTTCCAAAACACCTGAAGCCGACTCATGCGTCCTCCTCGTCCGACGCGCGCTCCTCCCCTTCTTTCTTGCGGGACGGCAGGCCCAGGATGACGTCATCGCCGGCGGTCAGCCGGGCCAGCTTGAGCCGGGCCTTTTTCAGCGCCCGCTTCAGGGGCTTGCCGCTGTACACGCTGGCGAAGGTGGAGACCGCGGCCTCTTCGTCCAGCTGCAGATCATACTGCTCTCGCAGCTCCTCCCGGTGTTTGCACAGCCACAGGTAAAGGTCGGTGACGGTGCGGCCGGGGAATTCGTCCAGCAGGCCGCTCGCTTCGATGGCCCGGGCCAGGGGCAGATAGACGTTCTCATACCAGCTCAACGCGGCCTCCTCATACGGAACCTCCTCACCCCGGGCTTCGCCCAGATACCAGCGATGCACATCGATATGCTCATAGAGATCGCGATAGCGGCCCGGCTCCGTCAGCCGGATGGGTGCGTCGGGCGCGTGTTTGTCCAGACCGGTGCGTTTGAGAAATTGGCGGCGGGCGGCCTCGATGAGCCATGCCCGCAACTCCTCCGCGTTGCTGGCCTCGATGGGAATGGCGGTCTCCACGGGGGTGACATAGGCCTCGATGCTCTTTTCGCCATGGGCCCGAGCCACGGAGACCCGGTGGTTCCCATCCCGCACGAAGTACAGGTCCCCCACCTGGATCAAATCCACCGGCGGCAAGCCCACCAGCGTCTCCCGGGCTGCGTCCACTCGGGCCCAACGCTCCTCCAGGGCCTCATTCTTGGGCAAAAACGCGCTGTTGAAATCCCGATAGCGGCCCACGCTGCCCACGATCTTATCCAGCGGCACTTCTTCCAACCTGGGGCGCACGCCCACTTCGTGCGCCTGGAGGATTTTACGCACCTCGTCATAACTGAGCAGCTCGGAGCTTTCCCCACGAATGCGCTTGACCCAATCCTGCAGGAAGGCCTGCATGTGGGCGTCGCGAAAGCGCTGAAGCGCTTGAGTCAGTTGGGTGTCGGTCGGTTCAGGCGTCATAAATGGATGAAAAGAGAAAAACGACGGCGCTGGCCGTCGTCAGGAGAAACATGGAGGGGGACGGGGGTTAGATCACGCGCACCACCGCGCCGGACCGGCGCGAATCGCCCGCGCCCTCGAAGTAGCCGGCGGGGCTGCGGCCGACCGAGTGCGCGCCGCCAAAAAACATGTGACGCGTCGGCCAAACCGTAATATCATACCCCCATTCCCGGATTTTTTCAACCGCCTCCGCAGGAAAACCGGGCTCCACCTGCAGGCTGTTGCGCTCGAAATGGATGCGGGGCGCTTCCACCGCGTGATGCAAATCCATGTGCAGGTCGGTGTAGTTGAGGAAGACCTGGAGGATGGCGGAACGGATGCGGTTGGCTCCGCCCGACCCCACGGCCAGCACCGGCTCATCATCCTTCAGCACCAGGGTGGGCGCCATCATCGAGCCGATGCGACGGCCCGGTTCGCCTTGCAAAAAGCCATCGGGATGCAAATCGGCCTCGCCCAGGATGTTGTTGAGGATGAGCCCTGTGCCGGGCACGACGAACCCCGGAGACTCGCCCGCGGTGGTGGTGAGGGCGATGAGGTTGCCGTCCGCGTCCAAAACGCTGATGTGACTGGTGTTGCTGTGTTCTCGGGGAGGGGCCAGCGTTTCGGGATGACGCCGCGCGTGGGACCTGAGACGGCGGGCCAGCTCGATGGCGTGCTCATTCACGTTTTCGGGGGAGAGAAAGGCCGCGGCGTCGCCCGAGGTCTCGAATTCCGGTCGGGCGAGGTTGGTCTGGCGCATCACTTCCGTGAGCAATTCCAGATAGCTGGCGGACCCGAAGGGCATGTTGGGGAGCGCGTACGCTTCCAGCAGGGCCAGAGAGAAGGCGATGAGCGCGCCGCCCCGGGATGGCGGCGGGTTCGTGAGGAATTCGTATTGTCGATAGTGTTGGTGAAGGGGTTCGCGGATGATGACCTGATATTCGGCCAGGTCCTTGCTGGTGAGAAGCCCCCCGTGCTCTCGCTGATCCTTGAGAATGGCCTGCGCCACCTCGCCCCGATAGAAGAGATCGGGACCCTCTTTGCCCAATTGCTCCAGGAAATCGGCCAGGTCTGGATTGCGATAGCGGAAATCCGCGCGCAGGAACTGGTCGGGCGCGCCGAATAACCGGGCCAGGGACTCATCCGCGGCGAAGATGTCGTAGAGGAGCTCGCCCACGTAAGCGCCGAAATCCCCCAGCAGCACGCCGTTTCGGGCGAGATGGATGGCGGGCTCCAGCACCGCGGCCAGGGGAAACTTGCCCAGGTCCGCCTGCAGGCGACAGAGCCCGGCGATGAGGCCCGGCGTGGCCACGCTGGCCCGTCCGATGTGAAACAATTGGTGGGTGGGGCCGTAGTTGACGTCGATGGCGTAGAAATCGGGCGGGGCGGGCCAGTCCTCCCTCCGCAATCCTTTTCCCGGAAAGTCGACAAAAAAGTCATAAACCCAGGAGCGAGCGTCGCGATGCCGGAACACCAGGGCAAAGCCGCCCCCGCCAGGAGCCACCAGCGTCGGTTCGGCCATGAAGCTGGCAAAGCTGGCGGCCACCGCGGCGTCGACCGCGTTGCCGCCCGCGCGCAACATCTCGGCTCCCGCTTCCGCTGTGTGAAGACTGCCTGCTGCAATGATGCCTTGGGTCATGAATGAATCACCGAATGCTGAAAAGGAAAAATGGGAACGCGGATAGCTATGATACCCATGGTCATCCCGAATCGTCAAAAACTCAACGTCATGTTCCCGCACGTTATCGGCCCGGCGCGTCCGGCTGTCGGCTCACGGCGATTCCCACACGATGGTGGGAAGGAAGACGCGCTCATCGCCCGCGGCCACGTCAATGACCTGGGGTTCGGAGTAAGGCCCGACATTCCCATCCACATCCACCGCGGCCACCCGCCAGTAGTAGCGTCCGGGGGGAAGAGGGCGTGAGGGGCGATATGTGATGATGGGAACAGAGGGCGGCGCGGGGGAGCGAGTCGCGTTCTCACCTCCGGCCGTTGACGTTCCCCCGCCCGCCATCTGCAACGGCAGAAAGTGCACCAGGCCCGCGGGAACCCATGCGTCGAGTTCGGGCGCGTGGAAGTAGGGCCTGCCGCGGAAGAGGCTGTCATCCACCTGGAGTTTGTATCCGGCAATGGGACGGGAGCCGGCCGCGGGCCGCTGCCAGGTGAACTCGGGCCGGGGCGGGGCCAGATGCTGCGGGGGAGGTGACGTCAGTGTGGGCTGGGCGGGGGGCCGTTCCGTCAGGGCCAGACTCTGGTAGGTGCTGTAGAAGGGGCTGGTATCGAAGGATTCGCGCGTCCACAACTTGTCGTTTTCGGTAAAAATGCCCGGCCCCCATTTCGAGGTCCACGACTTGAACCAGAAGACGCGGGTGACGCCTTTCCGGAAGAGGGCGTTCAAAAAATGCTGCACACTCTCTTGGGGGACCGTTTCGCCCCATGACGGCGTGTTGGATTCGGTGATCCACATGACGAATTCATTGTCCCCCAGCGCCTTGTGAATGGCGTCCATCTTGCGTTCCGGCTCATCGAACAGGTGGAAAGTGAGGATGTCGATGAGGCCGCGGATGTCATCTTCGCCCTGCAGCGCCATCATCCGCTCCAGGAATTTGGCCCCATAGATGTCGGAAAGACTCCCCACCAACACTTTGCCCCCGATGTCGTTCGCGTCGATTTCCGCTTTCGCCAGCCGCACCAGCTTGGCGTACATGGGAACATTGAGATTCCAGGGGTCTTCGGGGATGTACCAGAACTCCAGCAGATCGGGCTCGTTCCAGATCTCCCAGAGATGAACCTGGTTTTTGCCGCGCGCGCCATAGCGTTGCACCATGGCGGCCATGAAATCGGACCAATCATGCCAATCCTGAGGGGGCAGATTGCGGGGATACTCCTGATAATCGAAACAACTGGCATCCAAGTCATGGCCCGTGGCCGCCCAGTCGGGCGTGTAGAAGATTTGGGGGACGATGTCCATGCCGTAGTTGCGGGCAAGTTGAAACGCGATATCCGTTTCCTCCCAGCGATAAACGTCCCGCTCCGGCTCCGTCAGGCACCACAGCACGGCGATGCGCGCGCTGCGCACGCCCGCGGCCCAGCTTTTCTGAAACATCTCATCCATCAAATCCACGCGGATGTCGCCATCCAGCCGGGGCCAGGCTTTTTCGCGCGGGAATGTCCATTGCCAGCCGGGGCCCATCAAGTCCATGGCGTAGGGCGAGGAGGCGGTGGGTTCGCGCAGAGGATCGTAAGGGGGATTGCCACCCGCCTGAACGGACGCGGGGGCGACCGCCAAAGCCAGGAAGAGCAAAACCAGAGCCGGGTATATGCGTGGTTTCATTGGTGTGACGCCATCC
>CAZDCN010000243.1:0-4683 GCA_964503945.1 uncultured Caldilineales bacterium | reverse complement strand
GGGCGTCCGCGGCCCCCTCTTCCTGGGCATGGACACCCACGCCCTGTCCGAGCCTGCGTTCATCACCGCGGTGGAAGTGCTGGCCGCGAACCGCGTCGAGCTGCGGGTGCAGGCGGGTCGGGGCTACACCCCCACCCCCGTCATCTCCCACGCCATCCTTACCTGGAACCGGGACCACGCCGGGGCCCAGGCCGACGGCATCGTCATCACCCCCTCCCACAACCCGCCCGAGGATGGCGGCTTCAAATACAACCCGCCCAGCGGCGGGCCCGCGGACACCGCCACCACCGCCGCCATCCAAGATCGGGCCAACGCCATCCTGCGCAACGGCCTGCGGGAGGTGAAACGGTTGCCCTTTCAGCAGGCCATGCGGGCCGAAACCACCATCGAGGACGATTTCATCACCCCCTACGTGCGGGATTTGCAACGCGTGGTGGACATGGAGGCCATCGCCAGGGCGAAACTGAAACTGGGCGCGGACCCCATGGGCGGGTCGGGCGTGGCCTATTGGGCCCCCATCGCCGAGACCTACGGCCTGGACATCGAAGTCACCAACCCGTATGTCGATCCCACCTTCGGGTTCATGACCGTGGACAAGGACGGCAAAATCCGCATGGATTGCTCCTCCCCCTACGCCATGGCCCGCCTCATCGAACTGAAAGACCGCTTCGACATCGCCTTCGGCAATGACCCCGACTACGACCGCCATGGCATCGTCACCCGCAGCGCCGGATTGATGAACCCCAACCACTATCTGGCCGTGGCCGTGCACTATCTCTTCCAAAACCGCCCCGGCTGGCGGCCCGACGCGGCCGTGGGCAAGACCCTGGTCTCCAGCGCCATCATCGACCGGGTGGCCGCGGCCCTGGGGCGGCGGCTGGCCGAAACGCCCGTGGGCTTCAAATGGTTTGTGGACGGCCTGCTGGATGGCAGTTACGGCTTCGGGGGCGAGGAAAGCGCGGGGGCCTCCTTCCTGCGCATGGATGGCGCCGCGTGGACCACGGACAAGGACGGGTTCATCATGGACCTGCTGGCCGCGGAGATCCTGGCCCGCACGGGCCGGGACCCGGGCGAACACTATCGCGATCTCACCCGGCGCTTCGGCGACCCCATCTATCGCCGCATCGATGCGCCCGCCACTCCCGAACAGAAAGCCATCCTCAAAAACCTTTCTCCCGACATGGTGACCGCGGACACGCTGGCCGGCGAGCCCATCCTGGCCAAACTCACCCGGGCACCGGGCAACGACGCGCCCATCGGCGGGCTCAAGGTCGTGGCCGAAAACGGCTGGTTCGCGGCCCGCCCATCGGGCACCGAAGCCATCTACAAAATCTACGCCGAAAGCTTCCTGGGCGAAGCCCATCTGGAGCGCATCCTGGCCGAAGCCCAGGCCATCGTCAACGCGGCCCTGCACGCCGCCACGCCCCCACGCTGACACGCCCACACACCCACACGCTCACACGCCCACACGCCCCCATCCCGCATGCTCGATTTCCTCCGCTCCCGCCCCTACAGCATCCGCACGAAACTCCTCGTGGCCGTGATGCTGGTGGTGTTGGCCCCGTTGCTGGGAACCGCGTTCTATGGCAACTGGTTCACGGGCGGCATCCTCAAAGAGCAGTCCATCGAATCGGCCCACGATGAACTCACCCGCCGCGCCCAGCAGATCGAAACCTACCTGAGCGGCAACAAGAACGACATCCGCTATCTGGCGCACCTTTCCAGCCTGAATCACTATCTGGACGCCGTCGCCGCAGGGGAGGAGGACGCCGAGGAGGCATGGCGGCGTCAGCTGGAGCAGGACTTCCTGATTTTCTCATCCGCGCATCCCGACTATTACCAGGTGCGTTATCTGAACGAAGCGGGGATGGAGATCGCGCGCGTGGACGCCATCGACGGGAGCGCGCACATCATCCCGCGGGAGCGGCTGCAAGACAAATCGCAACGCTATTACTTCATCGAAGGCGCGAAGATGGCTCCGGGCGACATCTACATCTCGCCCCTGGACCTCAACCGGGAATTCGGAAAGCTGGAACGGCCCTTGCATCCGGTCATCCGTTATGTCACGCCCGTGACCCGCAACGGCGCGTTTCGGGGCGTCGTCGTCATCAATGTGGAAGGGGACGCCATTCTCCGTTTTGTTCAACCCTCAGCGAATCCCGACGTCGCCATCATGATGGCGGATCAGGATGGCTACTACCTCATGCATCCCAACACGTCCATGCGCTGGGGCGGCCCCACCGACCTGAATTCAGGCCAATCGGTGAAGAGGCAATTCCCCGAGGTTGCAGGGCAGATTTTGTCGGGCCAGACCGGGGACGTGGTGGAAGATGGGCGCATCATCATCTTCACGCCCGTGCACTATTGGCCGCGCCCCCCCGAGCGGTTCTGGGTGTTGCTGCAGGTGGAGCCCGTGAACCAGCTCATGGCGCCCCTCATCGACTTCCGCATCACCGCCGGCCTCATCCTCATCGCGGCCATCCTGCTGGCCTTCATCATGACCTACGCCCTGGCGCGGAACTTCACCCAACCGGTGCTGGCGCTGCAGCATGGCGTCCAACGCCTGGCCCAGGGCAATTTCGCGGAGCAGCTGCCGGTGGCCTCGCCGGATGAAATCGGCCAACTGACCATCGCGTTCAACGAGATGGCCCAGATGATCCGGGGGTATCTGGATCAGATGGACCAGTTGCAGCAGCTGGGGCTGAAGATCAGCTCCCATGTGGAGCGGGATGAGATTCTGACCCTGGTCATCAGGACCATCCGCGAGCTTCTGCCCGTGGAAGATGTGACGATTTTCTGTTTGGAGGTGAGCGAGGAGGGGATTCGATATCAGGTGGCGGCCAGCTCCTCCGAGGATGCGCCCGCAGACCACCGGGCCATCAACGAAGACCTGTTGATCGAGGCCAGCCAGCTTCACATCGGCGAGATCCTGCCTGTGGAGCGGGGTCAGCGCGCCCTCTGCTATGCGCCCCTGCGCATCAGCGCCAGCCGTCGGGCTGTGGTGGAGCTGGTGGGCATGTCGGAAAGGGCGCTGGACCCCTGGCATTGCAAGCTGTTTTCCACCCTCATGGCCCAGGGCTCCATCGCCCTGGAGAATGCGGACCTGTATCAACGGCTGGCCCGCCATCGCGAGCAGTTGCAGCAACTGGTCAACGCGCTGATCACCGCTCAGGAGGAGGAGCGGCGCATGGTGGCCTACGACATTCACGACGGATTGTTGCAATATCTGGTGGCGGCCCGCCTGCTGCTGCACAACTATGCGTCCATGGCCGAAAAGAGCCCCGAAAACGCCCGGGGATTGCTGGACGCGGGCATGGAGCAGGTGGCCACCGCCATCAGCGAAGGCCGCCGCATCATCGAGGGCATGCGCCCCACGCTGCTGGATGATCTGGGCCTGGAAGCGGCGGTGCGGGCCATCGCCACCAGCATGGCCGAGCGGGCCGCGTGGGACCTGACGCTGGACATGCGCCTGAACGATGCAACCCTGCCTCCCGAAACCGAGATCGCGGCGTTTCGCATCATCCAAGAAGCGCTGACCAACGCGTACAAATATGCGCAAGGGAAGCCCGTGCAGGTGCGCCTGACCATTGAAAAGGGCGCGCTGACCATGTTGGTTCAGGACCAGGGGGAAGGTTTCGAGCTGGAGGGCGTGAATTCAGATTATGGCCATGTGGGGTTGGTGGCCATGCAGGAGCGGGCCCGCCTGGTGGGCGGCTTCTGCACCATTGCCAGTCGCCCGGGCGAAGGCGTGCGCGTTTTCGCCCGGCTTCCCCTGAATGTCGATACCGGAGGTCTGCTGGAAGATGTCGAAGAAGATACGCGTGATCATTGCTGACGACCACGGCGTGGTGCGGGCGGGACTGCGGGGCCTGCTCGCCGCCGCGGATCTGGACGTGGTGGGCGAGGCGGCCACAGGCCGCGAGGCCCTGGAGCTGGCCCGAGAGCTGCACCCCGACGTGTTGCTGCTGGATGTGCGCATGCCCGAGATGGATGGCTTGCAGGCCCTGGCCGCGATCAAATCGGAGATGCCCGATGTCAGCGTGGTCATGCTCACCGTCTATGCCAACAGCGAATATCTTTCCCGGGCCATCGCCGCGGGCGCGGCCGGCTATCTGCTCAAGGACGCGGAGCCCGAGGACATCCCGCGGGTGGTGCGGGCCGCGGCCGAGGGCGAGATGGTCATCGATGCCGACCTGCTGCAATCCGTCCTCGCCCACACCCCGGTGGAGGAGCCCTTCTCCCCCGCGCAAGTGGGGCTGACGCAACAAGAGGTGCGGGTGCTCAAGCTCATCGCGCTGGGCTTCAGCAACGACGCCATCGCCGAAACCCTGGTGGTGAGCAAAAACACGGTGAAGACCCACGTGCGCCACATCTTCGAGAAACTGGGCGTGTCGGACCGCACCCAGGCCGCGGTGTGGGCCATGCGTCACGGGTTGGTGGAGTGAGCCCATCGGCGATTCCACCACCAGAATGGAAGGCTTGCTACAAAAATCGCTTTGAGGGATAATAGGCGCCATGGCCCGCCGATGCCGATGAAAATGGGTGCGTATTCCGTACTGCGTAATGCGTATCGCTTTTAGGTTTTACGCAATACGAAATACGCAATACGGCCCTCGTTGACTCGACCAACGTGGTTGCCAAAGCCTTTTCGCAAGCAACGCCAATGTTTATTTTCAAAGCAGG
>CAZDCN010000242.1:0-4683 GCA_964503945.1 uncultured Caldilineales bacterium | reverse complement strand
GTTGGCCTGCACATTTTCGTCATTATTGGCGTGCAAACGCTCATGATACCTGCTTACTGACCACTAAGATGATCGCTGCCCGTGTCCCCGCCCACGAAATACGCGATGGTCACGCCATCGCCGCCCTCGCCCTCCTCGCCCGGGCGGGATGCCGCATAGCGGCAAGAGGCGGATCGGAGGCAGGTCGACGGCCGGGCGCGGGCCCGGAAAGCCCGAATTGGGGCGGCAAGACGTATGAGCACGCACCCTAATTTTGAAACATCTTCCGTGACTACTAACATACCCGATTTCGAGCCTTCGTGGCAAAATGTGATGCGAAAAGTGACTGCCGAGTGAGTAGTTACCGTCTTCCTTGGAAAATCACTTGCACAAAACGCATGCTTCGAGTACTATTTACGAGAAAGAGGTAGTGATGATGGAACGGACATTGACCCTGGAACTTCCCGAAGAGATTTATGAACCGTTGGCCGAAACGGCCAAAAGGCGCGGAGCCACGCCCGAAGCATTGGCCAGGGAATGGTTGATGACGGCCGTGCATCATGCCATGAATGATCCGGTGGAAGCATTTATCGGCGCTTTCGAAAGTCGGGAGCTGGATTGGGCGGATCGCCACGATGTGCATCTTGGAGAAGCCGCGATGCAGAAGGTGATTGGGAATGTTGGGAATGAAGGAGAAAATGCGTGATATGTCTGCCATTTTTGTGGACACGGCAGGATGGGGGCACTTGATTGATGCCACCCAGGCACATCATCAACTTGCCGCCGATATTTATCGCGGCGCCCGTCAGTGGGGTCGTAAACTCATCACAACAAATTACATCGTTGCTGAATTGATCGCATTGCTGGATTCCCCTCTCCATATTCCCAGACCTACGGCGATTGCGTTCATTGAGAGTTTGAAAAGCTCACCTTACATTGAAGTTGTGCATATAGATGCAGCCCTTGACGAGGAAGCTTGGGAGTTGCTCAAAAAGCGAGATGACAAGCACTGGAGTTTGGTGGATTGCGCCAGCTTCGTCGTTATGAAGCGGCTTGGGATTGCAGAGGCATTGACTTCAGATCAACACTTTGAACAAGCCGGCTTCGTTCGACTGCTGAAATAACCTGGGCGATCGTTTTCTGCATCTCACCCCTCTCCGCCCACGAAATACGCGATGGTCACGCCATCGCCGCCCTCGCCCTCCTCGCCCGGGCGATAGCGGGACACCACGGGATGGTTGCGCAGATAGTCGCGCACCACCTTGCGCAACGCGCCCGTGCCCTTGCCGTGGATGATGCGCACCCAGGGCAGCTCGGCCAGATAAGCTCGGTCGATGTAATCGTCCAGCGCGTCCAGAGCCTCATCCACCCGCATCCCCCGCAGGTCCAGCTCCATGCCCGGGCTCTCGGCCGGGCGGATGAATGCGCGGCCGGATGATGTCTCCGGCTGGGGTTGGGGCCGCTCCCGGACCTCGAACATATCGAAGGGCAGGGTCACCCGGAAGGACCCCACCCGCACCTCGGCCTCCCGGTCCTCCTCCCACACATCCTCCACCTCCCCGGTGCTGTGCAGGCTCTCCACCCACACGATGTCGCCGGGCCGGGGCGGGCCGGGGATGCCCTCCGGCTCGGGCTCCACGCGTTCGGGCAGGGGCTTTTCCGCCTCCTGGCGGGCCTTCAGGGCCCTTTCCGCCTCCTGCAAAAAGCGCTCGTGCTGGCTGACGCCCCCCTTGCCCAAGCGTGACCGCACCTGGCGGATGGCCTCGCGCAGCGCGTCCAGCTCGGCCTGGGCCTCTTCCCGGGCTTCGTTCAGCACCGCGCGGCGAGCCTCTTCGATGTGCGCGAGCTGCTCCTTCAGCTCCGCCTCCTTTGCCTGCAGGATGCGCTCCCGGGATTCCAGGCGTTTCAGCGCGCGCTTGGCCGCGTCCCGGGCCTCGCGAATCTCGGCCAGCAGCGCGTCCGCGGTCAGGCTTTCGGGCCGGATCATGCTCTCGGCCTGGTCCACGATGCTGGCGGGCATGCCCAGCCGGCGGGCGATGGCCAGGGCGTTGGAGCGTCCGGGCAGGCCGATGGTGAGCTCGTAGGTGGGGCTGAGGGTGTCCAGGTCGAATTCCACCGAGGCGTTGACGATGCCCGGGGCGGCGTGGGCGAAGAGTTTGACCTCGGAGTAGTGGGTGGTGGCCGCGGCGGGGATGCCGTGGTCCCGCAGGTGCTGTAAAATCGCCCGGGCCAGGGCGCTGCCCTCCTCCGGGTCGGTGCCTGCGCCCAGCTCGTCCAGCAGCACCAGGCTGTGGGGCGTGGCCGCCTCCAGGATGCGGACGATGTTGGTGGTGTGGCTGGAGAAGGTGCTCAGGTTCTGTTCGATGCTCTGTTCATCGCCGATATCCGCGTAGATGCCCTCGAAGAGGGTGAGGCGGGAGCCGGACGCGGCGGGGATGGGGATGCCGGCCTGGGCCATGAGGCTGAGCAGGCCCGCGGTCTTGAGGCTGACGGTCTTGCCGCCGGTGTTGGGGCCGGTGATGACGATGATGAAGTAGTCCTGGCCGAAGTGAAAGTCGATGGGCACGACTGTGGCCGGGTCCAGCAAGGGATGCCGGGCCTGGCGCAGGTCGAGGATGACGCCGGGGTGTTGTTCGGGCCGGAAATCGGGCGTGCGGTGGAAGCCCAGCAGTTCGGGCGGGTTGGCGTGGATCTCGTCCGCATATTTGGCCCGGGCCAGGATCAGGTCGAGCCCGGCCAGCGCGTCCAGGGTGACGTGGAGGTAGAGGGCTTCGTCCGCGATGAGTTCGGTCAGTTCCCGCAGGATGCGGTTGACCTCGTCCTCCTCCTGGGACTGGCGCTGGCGCAGCGCGTTGTTCATCTCCACGATGGCGAAGGGCTCGATGAACAGGGTGGCCCCGCTGCCCGATTGATCGTGGACGACGCCCGGGATTTTCCCTTTGAAGTCTGCGCGCACAGGCAGCACGTAACGCCCGCGGCGCTGGGTGACAATGGCCTCCTGCAGGTAGGGGGCGTTCTGGGGATTGCGGGCGATGCGCTGAATGCGGTCGTAGATGCGGTCTTGCAGGGTGCGGATTTCGGCCCGCAGGCTGGCCAGCCGAGGGCTGGCGCTGTCCACCACCTCGCCCCGCTCGCTGACGGCCCGGCCAATGGCCGCGGCCACGTGCTCCAGGTCCTGCAGCCGTTCGCCCCATTCACCCAGAGCGGGTGCGGTTTTGGCGTTGGCCAGCAGGATCTGGCGCAGTTTGCGCGCCCGCAGCACCGTGGATTTCACGTGCAGGAGTTCGTTGGGCGCGAGAACGCCGCCCCGTTCCGCCTGGGCCAGGTGGGGGCGCAGATCGTGCACGCCGCCCAGATGGAGATCGGACTGCTGCGAGAGGAGGACGCGTGCTTCCTCGGTCTCCTGCATCCACAAGCGGGCTTCGCCCAGGTCGTTGGCAGGCCGCCAGCCGCGAATACGCTCCTTGCCCGGCTCGAAGCTGGCGTAGCGGGCGATGCGGGCGAGGATTTTGTCGAATTCGAGGACGCGCAGGGCGTGGTCGTTCATTCCCGCAAGGATAGCATGAGAAGGCGAACGGCCCCAAAGCGCCGCGCAGCCGAGAGCGTGACGCCGCCCGTGACGCCAGCTAAGCCCCGTTTGTCCCCGCGACTTCCTCTGCCATCTCTCGCCCCAGCCGCCGCAAATAAACCATAAACCACACCACAGGGAGGAAGATGGCAATCAAGGAGAACCAGGTGAACCAGGTCGAAAGCGCGCCCGAGGCTGCGCCCGCCAGAATGCCCCATTCCATGAGCGCCAGAATCCAGGTGATGGCCGCGCCCAGGGCTAGATTCGCCTCGAAATAGCGGTTGACCCACCAGCTTTGCCGCGGTCGCGGCAATTGCGCGAGATAGGTGATGAAAAATGCAGGCAGATTGACGAGATAGGGATGTTTGTTGATGAGGCGGAAGCGATATCGCGTGATGAGCAGGATGACCACAGGAGCGATGCTGAAAGCCGGGGGCAACAACCCCAAGACCAGCTTGGAGCCGTAGCGGGTAGGCTGGCCGCTCAGCCCGAAGTGCAAAGGCGTGACGTCGGGCAACGCGAGGATATAGGCCAGGGCCAGAACCCACATGGCCGCCAGTCCCAGGATGGTGAGCCAGGCGTACAGCCGCCCGCGTGGGGTCAGGGGGGAAGCAGGGATGTCGTTCATCGTTCTTAGTGTATAATATCGCCATGTCCAAACGCAAACCCCAAACCACCTTCGCCCTTATCGCTCTGGCTCTGGGCGTCATCGCCCTCCTGGCCATTCTCTACTTCCTCAAGCCCGATCTCTACGTCGCCTGGCTGCTTTCGTGGGGCGTGGTCACCTTTGGGCTCTACGGCTACGACAAAGCCCAGGCCAAGATCGGCGGCGGCCGCGTGCCCGAGATGGTGCTGCACATCCTCACCCTGGCCGGAGGCGTGCTGGGCGCGTGGGCGGGGCGTTTTGTCTTCCGCCACAAGACGCGCAAACCCGGGTTTCTCGTCGCGCTCATCCTCAGCACGGCGCTTTGGGCGGGCGTGGGCTATCTGGTCTATCTGCGCTGACGGGGTGATCGGGCGATGAAGGCCATGCGCGGCGACGCGCCGATCATGATGAAAATGCGGTCGCAAGTTGCAGGTCGCAGGTTGCAAGTCGCAGGTGACGCTGCGCAAGATCACCCGGAGCTGAAGCTCCG
>CAZDCN010000241.1:0-4690 GCA_964503945.1 uncultured Caldilineales bacterium | reverse complement strand
TCAAGGCCATTAACCCCGCGCCCGCCCGCTTCCCCGTGGAGAAACTGGATTGGATGAACGGCGTCTATATCCGCATGCTCAGCATCGAAGAGTTCCGTCGCCGCCTGCTCCCCTACCTGAGCCGCGACCTGGGCGTTCCCGAAGAA
The DNA here is from genome assembly GCA_964503945.1 of uncultured Caldilineales bacterium. GTDB lineage: Bacteria > Chloroflexota > Anaerolineae > J102 > J102 > M2005. The sequence continues at coordinate 4,544 of CAZDCN010000241.1, read as the reverse complement.
ACTTTGGCCCAGGACGACCGCTTGATTCCGCTCTTGCCTCACGTGCAGGAACGCATCAAACGTCTGACCGAGGCCGCGCCATGGGTGGATTACCTTTATGTCGATGAAGTGACGTGGGACGATCCCCTGAGCCTGGTCCCCCGCAAAACCACGCCCGAAGAAACCCTCACCATCCTGCAAGCCGTCATCGAAACCCTGGAACAGGTGGAAAACTGGGATGAAGCGTCCCTGGAAACCGCGTTGCGAGAACTGGCCGAAACGCGAGGCTGGAAGGCGGGCCAGGTCTTTTCACCCATCCGCCAGGCCCTCACAGGCAAGAAGGCCACGCCGCCCCTGTTTCCCATCCTTGTGGCGCTGGGCCAAGCGACCTGCCTGGAACGCCTGCGCCGGGCGCTGAACCAGCTTCGGGCGTATTTGGATCATGCCTGAGTGAAGATGATATAATCTTATTGAAACAACCGTTACTGAATCCGACATCTGCGTTCTCGGAGGCCCGCAATGACCCAACGCTATCTATATTTTTCTCTCATCCCCGAAGCTCTCATCGTCTCCATGCTCCCTCCGGAGGAATTCGGGGAATATTATACCGTCGGCGATAAGAAGAAGCATGCGGAGCAAGCGATCTTTATCGAGATCGATCCCGATTTCCGCCATCCCTATTTCCGCATCGATGAGGCCATGGCCCGATGCGTCCCTCATCCCGATGGCAGGCCCAAGAAATCGGTTTATGTGAGCACCTATCGCGTGCTGGAGCATATTCCCACCAGCGCCATGGGAAAACTTTATCTGTGCACCCGTTACGGCAAAGTCCTCCCCCTGGAGAAGAGCACAGATTTTCCTGAGTACAATCACAATTTTTATCTCTACCAGGAGCTGGCGCCTGTGAAAGTGCTGGTGACCAGCACGCTGAACCCGGTCGACTTCTACAAATTCCTTACCCACGACCCCGACAACCTCATCAACTTCCCCGCCATCGCTTTCCTGGACCTGCGGTTGGGCGAGCTGGACCAGGACCCCGAGCATGGCGACATCGGCGACCTCCCGTACGACTTCATTCACACCCTGCGGGATGCGTTGATTTCCCTGAAGAACAAAACCATCCACACCAAGATGGTGGACCGCACCCACACGGTGGAGCATCCCTATCGCACCATCGACACGGGCATCTACATCGGCGACATGGAAGAGCTGATTTACTACCCCATGCCCGATCATGAGACCCTGGACCGGGATTATCATGAATGGTGGCGCTCCGCCAATCTCACGCCCCTGCCCTGACCGACAACTTCGCCCCCGCTACGCCAGCGGGGGCTTTTTCGTGGCGAAAACCCACATCATAAACCCCTTCTCCTTACCCGGCCGCCGCAGCACCCGAAAATCGTTCAGGCCCGCCTGCGCCGTGAGATCGGCCAACTCCTCGGGCGTGTAGGCATGGGTGAGGGGACTGATGAACGCGTGCTCCACCCATTCGAAGGGCCGGGCCATCCAGTGATGGCCGTCCACATCGGCCAGGATAAAGAGGCCGCCCGGCGCCAGCACCCGCGCGGCCTCCTGCACCACCTGCTGGGGTTCAGGAAGGCAGTGAAAGGTCATCACCAGCACGACCGCGTCCATGCTGTTGGCGGCCAGGGGCAGGGCGGGCGCGGTGGCTTGGATGAAGAGGGGCGGCTTGGGCCCGGTCTCCAGTTGGTCGGGCTTGAGACATTCCATATTGATGTCGAGGCTGAAGATCTGCGCGTGGGGCAGCGCCCGGCTGAGATGGGCCGCGCCAAAGCCCTGGCCCGCGCCGATCTCCAGCACGCGGCGGGCGCGGCTCAGGTCTGCGTGCGCCAGGGCGAAGTCATAGGCCCGGGTGGAGCGAGCCATGGGGAGACGGGAGAAGAGGCGTTTGAAGAGTGAAGGCATGTTTCCAAGTCATCCGTATTCAGTCATCAGTAATCAGTTGGGAGGAATCGTCATCATCTTGATTAGCCAGGAGTTGGGAAGCGAGCCCGGCCAGGTAAGCTCGTTGCGCGCGCTGACGGTACATCGTGGGCCCGCGGCAGACGTAACACAAAACGTGCTGCTCGTCCGGCCGCGGACGGGTGAGCGCGCCGCAGCGCTCGCAGGGAACGAGGTAATCCGCGATGAGGAGCTGACGCTCGGGATTGAGAAGGCCGGCCAGGGAGGCCGCGTGGGTCAGGTCCAGCGCGTCCTCCGGGCAGACTGCGACGCAGATGTTGCAGTCGAGGCAGAGCCGGGGATGGAAATTGAGATTGAAGGCGGTCCCCTCATCGAGCTCGCCCCACAGGTAGTTGATCGCGCCCGTGGGACAAAAGCGGGCGCAAAGCTGGCATCCCGAACAGGAGGACTCATCCAGGCGCAATTGCGCCCAAGGGAGCGCCTTCGCATCGACCACAAAATCGAGCTGGGCATCATTGGATTCAGCCAGGGACAGCAGGCGTGCATTCAGGTTCTGATGGGAGGTAGGGACCTGATAGGGCAGGCGCTGGTCAACAGGCGCGCCTGGATCGATCATGGGGCGCACAGCCAGCGTCTCGGCATCGGCCAGGCGTTGCTGAGCCAGCTTGCCCAAACTGCGGAAGAATCCCCGGCGGTCCACCGCCGGAGCGCCGCCATCCAGCACGGGCCGGGGCGAAGCGTCGGAGGGGGAGGGTGCATCGGTGGAGACGAGATGGATGGCCGAGGGCAAGCCAAACGCGGCGAGAAGCTGATTGGCGGCCCCGGCATGACGCTGGATATCTTCCTGCGCCCGACCGATAGGACAACGCTCACACAGTCCATCCTCCAGCCATACGGCCCGCGCGCCATCGCCGCTGAGGGCCAAAAGCTGTTCTGGCGAGAACGCAGCCAGGCAGCGGGCGTGCCGGATGACGTAATCCACGGGCGCGGACGTCTGATCGGGCGCGGCGCGTTGGGGGCAGGCCAGGGCGAAGGCCCGACTGGGCGGGAACTCATCCACGAAACCCGCCAATTTCGCCTCGGGCTGCAAAGACTGAGTGAAAGCGTCGGTGGGGCAAACGGGAATACAGACGCCGCAGCCCACGCATGCGTCCTCATCCAGCAGGGGCAGGGGCCGCGGGCCTTGGGTCAGGCGGATGGCCTCGGCCGGGCAATGGTCCACGCACAGGGTGCATCCCGCCTGGCGATGGCGGGCGTTGACGCAACGTTCGGGATGGACGTCGGGAGGCTGGAGATGAAAAGCGAGGGCGGTCTGGGGCATGGGGGTATTGTACCAGAAAGTGCGTTGTCGGGGGCAGTTGTGAAAGCTTGTGACAACAACATCTTTCGCCTCCCTCCGGTTTCTCCGAACCTCCTCCGGGCTGGTACAATTTCCCCATGAAAATCGGCATTATCGGACTCCCCAACAGCGGCAAAACCACCGTCTTCAACGCACTCACCCGCGGCGAAGCGCCCACCGAAGCCTATTCTTCCGGTCGCATGGAGGTGCACACCGCGGTCGTTCAGGTGCCCGATGAGCGGGTGGACCGCCTGGCCGCGATGTATCGGCCCAAGAAGGTGACCTACGCCACGGTGCAATACACCGACATCGCCGGTCTGGCCCGAGGCATGGGCGAAGCGGGCGGTCTCTCGGGCGCGTTGCTGAATGAGATCAGCCAGAACGACGCGTTGCTGCACGTGGTGCGCGCTTTCACCGATCCCAACGTCCTCCATCCCGAGGGAGATGTGGATCCCGCCCGCGATATTCAGATTATGGAGACGGAGCTGCTGCTCAACGACATGACCATCATCACCAACCGGTTGGAGCGTATCGCTTCCCGGCTGGGCAAAGGGGGCGACCCCAAAGAGCGTCAGGCGTTGGCGGAAGAGAAAGCGCTGTTGGAACGATTGTTGGCCGCGCTGGAGGAGGAGATCCCCGTGCGGGAGGTGGCGCTTTCCCCCGAGGAGGAGAAATTCCTGCGGGGATTCGCCCTCCTCTCCCAAAAGCCCCTGCTCATCCTCTTGAACATCGATGACGATGCGGACGAAAGCGTCGCCGAGCGATATGCGGGGCTGGTGCGGGGCGAGCATGTGGCCGTGGCCGCGCTGCGGGGCAAGTTGGAGGCGGAGCTGGCCCAGATGGACCCCGAGGAGGCCCGGGAATTCCTGGCCGAGTTCGACATCCCCGAGCCGGGCCTGAGCCGCATCATTCGGCTTTCCTACAAACTGTTGCGGGTGCAGAGCTTCTTCACCGTGGGCGAAGATGAAGTGCGGGCGTGGACCATCCCGGTAGGGGCCACTGCGGTGGAGGCAGCCGCAGCCATTCACACCGACTTAGCCCGAGGATTCATCCGCGCGGAGGTGGTCTCCTTCGAAGATTTGATGGACGCGGGCAGCATGGCCGAGGCCCGAAAGCGGGGGACCCTGCGCCTGGAAGGGAAGGAGTATGTGGTTCAGGATGGGGATATCGTGCACATCCGCTTCGCGCTTTGATGGTCGAGGCTGCGATGCTGTTCCGTAAATAGACGTTAGCCTCGTCTGCGGAGAACTTCTCAGAGCCAGCGTTGGCCGAGGGCTCAACGACGTCATGCGTAAAACGTAAA
>CAZDCN010000240.1:0-4692 GCA_964503945.1 uncultured Caldilineales bacterium | reverse complement strand
CGGGATTTTTGATCTCACGCAAAGACGCCAAGGACGCAAAAACTTCTTTTTCTTTTTCCTCCTTTGCGTTCTTTGCGCCTTGGCGTGAGCTTTCATCCACGGCTTCAACCAGGCGCTCGCTGAGATAGCGGCAGGCCTGGGCCAGGAACGCGCCGGAGCCCATGGCCATGTCGCACACCTTCAGGTTGAGGATGGCCTCGGGCGGGCGCAGGCGCCACTGGTCGCGGGGTTTGCCCTGGGCCGGGCCGTGGTACACCAGGGGCTCCAGCGCGTGGCGCACGATGGGCTCGGTGAGGGCGCGGGGCGTGTAGTGGGAGCCGCTGGCCCGTCGCGACGCGCCCGCGGTGACGTAGAGGCTGCCGGGGAGGATGATGACCGGGCGGTCGTAGTCGTCCGCTCGCAGCAGGTTGGCGAAAGGCAGGATGCGCTGGAAGAGGGTCTCGTCGTGGTTGCAGGCCAGGCGGATCTGGCGCAGCCATTCCCCGTCCGCGGGCTTGTTCAGCGCGTTTTTCAGGGCGGATGAAGAGCGGCCCGTGGCTTCTTTGAGGAAGGCGATGAGGGCCTTGCTGTCGCTGCGCCGCTCCTCCAGCGCGGTCAGGGGGACCTCGGGCTCCCGGTGTTTGGTCCCGCGCAGGCCCAGAATGACGTCGTCGGCCCGGCGCACGGTGTGGTCCAGCAGGCTTTCGTACACGTGGCCGATCTGCTCCACGTCCAGGGCGCGGAAGCTGACGCGTCGGGCCTCGGTGGGGCCGCCGCCGGGCGCGCGCACCCGCAGGGTTTGCAGCGCGTCCAGCAGATGCAGCACGGTGCGATTGTCCACGATCTCACGCACGATGGCCCCCTCCCGGCCTCCCCCGCGAGCGGGGGAGGGGATGTTTTGGCGTGAGACTATTCCTTCGAGGAAGGGGAAGCGGTCGGGGTCGAAGAGGCCGCCGCCGTATGCGGGCAGGTGCATGCGGTCGTGATTGACGCCGTCGTGCACGGCGCGGAAGGTGGCCAGCAGGCGATACCAGGCGTCGAAGCGACGCTCCAGCACGTCTTCGCCCTGCTGTTGGGCCTGCTCCAGAAGCTGGCCGCGCAGGGTGGAGACCGCGTAGTTCTGGTCATAGATGGGGTCGCCCAGCAGCAACAGGTCCCGTTCCTCCGCGGCCAGGAGGAAGATGAGGCGCATCATCACGGTGACTGCGGCCTCGTACAGGGTTTCCTGGTCCACGCCTGCGAGGAGCTCGCCCCCCGCGTCCTGATTTTTCCGATCCAGGGTCTGCACCAGCAGCTCCACCGCGTGGCGGGCCTGGGCGCCCAACTGATCGGTGACTTCCTGCTGGTCTTCGGCGCTGCGGGCCAGGAGGGCCTCCAGGGTCTCATCTTCGGGCACGGCGAAGAAGCGGCGGCTGCCCAGCAGGGTGCGGAACGCTCGCAGGGTGATGGGCTCCTCCAGCCACAGGGATGCATACCAGGAGATGAACGCGGTGGTCCCGCCCGCGGGCGCATCCACCAGCATCCACTGCTCCCCATTGGTGATCATGCCCAGGCGCACGCCCGCGGCGTGGAGGAGCATCATCATGCGGGTGGCTGCGGAGGTCTGCCAGCGGCTGCCGGGAGGCGGCCTGTCGGGCGAGGCCTCGGGCGGAAGAATCATGACCAGCAGGCGGGGCTGCCGCGGGCCAGGGGTTGGCGCGAAGGGATCGGGCGGCTCGACGATGACCAGGTCGGGCGCGAGGATCTCGTCCTGCTCGGGCACGGCCAGTTGGGGCCAGGCGGCGGGCGGGTAGCCTTCGGGCCGGCGCCACAGGCTGTCATCCACGAAGTCGAGGACGCGGCGAAACACCCAGTGCACCCAGGCGCGATGGATGCGGGGGTCGGGCCTCAGGCCGCGCTGGTTGTCCAGCCATTCTTCATAGGCCGGGCGCAGGTCTGCGCGCAGCGCGGGGTCGTCCGCATCCAGACCCTGGGAGAAGACATCCTTGAGGACGGACAGGGAGAGGAAGGGGCCGGAGATCTCCAGCAGGCTCAGCCATTCGGCGTGGTGTCGGGCGATAGACATGGGGGGAGGATAGAAGGTCGCATGGGGGCGAAGTCGCACGGGGATGATGTCCCCGTGCTAGGAAATGGCGCCGGATGAAGTCCGGCTAGCCCCGCAGGGGCGCTGTTTTGTAGCCGGGGGAATGATCCCCCGGCGAAGCGAGGTAGAGAAAATACCGGTATCAATCATCCAATGACAGCAGTTCGGAACGCCATGTGGCATCATCGATAGCGTAAGTTGGGGCAGGCTCGCGCAACAACCATTGGCTTTCACCTGTTTGACGTTCCAGCACCGGAATAATCGTTTGGCGGGTATGATGTTCTTTTTGGCGTTGAACGTATATGATCACGTTGGCCAGTCGCTTACCATCGAAAGAAAATGCACCATATTCATCCTGCCAATAGAGGATATGTCCATGGTCCATTTTGTTGAATTTCGTGGAAGCAACAGCTTTGATTTGCCCCACGAATTTGGCAATCGCAATTTTGGGAGGAATCGCAGCCACAAGGTGAACATGATCGGGCATACCGCCAATGGCGAAGACAGTTGCCCCGAGTCCAATAGCTTTCGTCCGCAGCAAATCATAAATGATTGGCTCTACGTCTGGCGTAATCAATGGTTGTCGGTATTTTGTTGACCAAACCAGATGGTAAAAAAGTTGCCAGTAGGGCATTGTTCAAGACCTCAGTGTTCCTGCCGATTGATGTAACGTTTGGTTTGCCTGCCGATGTCAGGTTGTGCAGGTATGACGTTCCCATGGGATAAAGTCCCCGTGCTAGGGAACGGCGTCGGATGAAATCCGGCTAGCCCCGTAGAGATGCTGATTTGCAGCCGGGAGAATGATCCCCCAGCGGAGGCTTGACATGAGTCATCTTACTCCTCTGGGAATGAGGAAAGTGACGGCGACGGGGAAAAGACGGGGTTCGGGGTCGGCGTAGCGGCGACGGATGGCCTCGGTCTCCTGTTCGATTTCCTGGGGGATTTTCTGCAGACGGGCGCGAAGCGCGTTCTGATTACGGCTGTATTGTTCCCGTTCTGTGGGCGAAAATAGGCTCAGTTGCACGGGCTCTGGATGGTTCAATTCCCGCTCGATGGTGCGCTGCAATTCCAGCAGGATGGCTTCGATATCCCCGGCCTCCTTCTGCGCCCGAGCCGCCAGCTTCTTGCGCAGGCTGTTGGTGCGCTCCTGGCCGCGCACCTCCAACGTGCGTTGTAAGGAAGGTTCGATGTTGGGCCAGACCGCTTGCAGTTTTGCCAAGACGTCGGGCGGGGGAAGCTCATCGCTCGCGGCCCGCAAGAGGGCGCGCACTTTACTCACACTTCGGATTCTGCTAAACCGGCCCTCGCGGATTTCTCCGCCCACCTCCAGCACTTCCTCATGCAGGCGATGGCCCAGCGCGCCGGTCATGACCAGACGGGCGTGGGCCACGACGATGGGGGTATCCGCCAGATGGCCGGGAATGAGGCGGGCGGTGACGCGATGCAGACGCCCCGCGCCGCCCGTGCGCCACACCTCGGCCCGCAACAGGCGCAAGGCCCGCTGCACCAGGGGATAGTTGAGATGTGCCAGCACCACGTCATCCCGGCCCCGGGCCAGATCCGCGTCGAAGACCAGGGGGCGACGCTTGCCCGTGTAGGGATGCTCCAGGCCCGACAGACTGTATTGCCAGCTCCCTCGCAGAGGGGGGACTTCGAACACAGGGCATGCTTTGATGAATCCGCTGGAGTCGGGCCAGAGGCCGGGGGCCTGGGTCTCGCGCAAACGCGGCTGCCCCGCCAGCTCCAATCCCAACTGCACGGCATCCCTCACGTGCTCGGGCGTCAGTTGCAGGACTTCCCTGGTTTCCAGAAGTTTCTGCCGCAGCTTCTCGATGCGGGCGTTCAGGTCCTGCTCGAATTTGAGCAGGGCTCGGGCGGGTTCCCGGGCCCGCACCGCCTCATCTGGATTCAACACCCGGCGCTGGCCCAGCATGGCTTCGCTCACCTGCTCCGCGATCACCGGGCCCACGCTCCCCAGATCGTTGCGAATTTGCTCCACCTTTCGAATCGCCAGGGCCAGAAACTCCAGGTCCCATTCCAGGCTGCCCTCAGGGGGACGCCCATCTTTCAACGCCCGAAAGGTGGCGGGCGCGAAATGGTAGATTTGGGGATTGCGGCGCTGGCCGTGGCGGTCGATGCGTCCATTTCTTTGCTCCAGACGATTGGGATTCCAGGGGATCTCGTAATGGATGAGCTGATAGCAATGGAGCTGTAAGTCGATACCCTCGGACGCGGCGTCGGTGGCGAGAAGGATGCGCACCGGGCTGATCTCGGGACTGGCCTGGAATGCCGCTTTGACCCTCTCCCGTTCTTCCTCCCTCATGCCTCCAAACAGTTTCAACGTCCGATTCCCTTCGGTCATGCCCCGGCCAGCCAGCAGTCGAAACAACCAGTTCTGCGTATCCCGGTATTCGGTGAAGATAATCACCCGGTCATGAGACCACTGGTTCCCAGGCCGGATGTGTGCATCCAACCAATCCAGAAGCTTGCGGGCTTTGCTGTCGGCCCGCCCGGCCGCTTGCCTGGCCCAGGCATGGAGCTCATCCAAAATCTTGGATTCCTCCGCTGTGAGGGGCGGCATGGTGCGGGCGGTGGCGCGTAATGCCTCCTGCATCTCCTCTGAATCCAGC
>CAZDCN010000239.1:0-4712 GCA_964503945.1 uncultured Caldilineales bacterium | reverse complement strand
CCTTTCCCCGGCCCGATGGCAATCATCTGGCCGCGGGCCGGGCCGATGGCGCGTTGCGGGTTTGGCAGCCGTAGGCGCGGGGGCGAAGGGCGCGCGGACGTGGAAATCCGCGCGGGATGGTGTAAAATAAAGAGGATGAACGCAACGCTGTCTGAACTTCCCACCTGGCTGGGCGTGCTTGAGGTTGGCAACCAGGTGCTCGCCGCAGCCATCCTCATCCTCAGCTTCTCCCTGTTCGTTTACGTCCTCACCTTCAATTTGCACAGCAGAGTGGGGCGCTCTTTTGCTGCGCTGTTGTTGGGCATGGTTATCGTCTATTCGGGGGATGTGGTGCTGCCTCAGGTGGATTGGGCGGAGAGCTGGCTGCGCTTTCAGTGGATCGGCATCGCCCTGGTGCCCGCGGCCTATTTGCACTTCACCCGCTCGGTGCTGCTGGCCGTGTGGCTGCGGCAGGATCGCCACAAATGGGTGTGGATCATCCGCGGGGCCTACGCGCTCAGCGTCCTCTTCGCGCTGCTGGCCCTGTTCACCGATGTGCTGGTGCAGGCGCCCGCGGAGGCGGACCCGGTCTCGAACCTGCAACCGGGCCCCCTCTTCTCTCTGTTCACCCTCTATTTCATTATCGCCACCCTGTGGGGCGGCTGGACTTTGTTGCAGGCCCGGTCGCACGTGCGCACCCACACCGCGCGACGCCGGCTCAACTACCTGTTGCTCAGCTTCGTGGCCCCGGGCCTGGGCGTCTTCCCCTACCTGATTCTCATCTCGGGCGGCGGGGCCTCCAACCCGGCGCTGGTGCTCATCCTGGCCAGCATCGCCAACGTGGCCGTGGGCGTTATGCTGGTGGTCATGGCCTACAGCGTGGCCTACTACGGCGTCTTCGCCCCCGACCGGGTGGTCAAGCGCCAGCTTTTCTACTTCATCCTGCGCGGGCCTGTGGTCGCGTCCATCGTCGTCGCCCTGATTTTCACCATCCCCCGGGTCGAGGCCATCCTGGGCCTGCCGCCGGACACGGCCCTCACCTTTTTCGTGGTCATGACCATCGTGCTGGCCCAGATCCTCATCTATCTGGCCCAACCCTGGATCGACCGCTTCCTCTATCGTAATGAGATGGAGGAAGTCGCGTGGCTGCGCATGTTGGAAACCCGGCTGATGACCAGCGGCGACCTCAGCCAGTTTCTGGAGAATGTGCTGGTCACCCTGTGCAACATTTGCGAGGTGGACCGGGGTTTTGTGGCCCTGCCGGGCGAGGGCGAGGCCCGGTTGGAGGCGGTGGTGGGGGATGAGGAGGAAGCGCGGCGGGTATTGGCCCTGCCCGAGACCCAGCGGCTGCTCACCACATCGCAACCCGACAGCGAATTTCATCAGGTCAACGGCTATGTGGTGCGCTGTCTGGTCAATCGGCATACCGATGAAAACATGGGCATCCTCGCCCTACATTCGGCCTGCTCCGTTTCCAACGAGATGGACGCGGAAACCGCGACCGTCATCGACCATCTCTTCCGCCGGGCGGAGATCGCGGTGGAGGACCGGCGGTTACAATTGGATGTGTTCGAGGCCCTGCGCCCCATCCTGCCCGACATCGAGGTGATGCAGGCCCTGCGCGGGGCCGTGCCCTATGTCATCACGCCCGAAGAGGAGGGGACGGAAGCGCTGACGCGAAGCCCCGAGTTCACGGAGTGGGTGCGGGGCGCGCTCACCCACTTCTGGGGCGGGCCCAAGCTCAGCAAGAGCCCCCTGCTGAACATGCGCATCGTGCGCGCGAAACTGGCCGATTACGACAATTCCCCCACCCGGGCCCTGCGGGCCATCTTGCAGGACGCCATCGAGCAGCAGCGTCCGCCGGGCGACCGACAAATGACCACCTCCCAATGGCTGCTTTACAATATCCTCGATTTGAAGTATCTTCAGGGAAAGAAAGTGCGCGAAGTCGCCCAAAAGCTGGCCATCAGCGAATCGGACCTTTATCGCAAGCAGCGCATCGCCATCGCCGAAGTGGCCCGCACCCTGGCCGAAATGGAAGCGGAAGCCAACGGCAACGGCGCTTCGGAAAAGCCAATTTCCATCACGCAGACCGAAGCCCATGTTGAATGAGCGCCTCATGAACGTCGAAACCCGGATCATTGCCACCGTATTGGAGTTCTATCCTGATGTACAGGCGATTTACCTGTTCGGGACTTACGCCGCGTGCTTGGAACGGCCGGACAGCGATGTGGACATCGCGTTGCTTTTGCCGCCGCTGCGGGCCAAAGAAGCAGGTTCATTGATGATGAGCCCTCTGCATGAGGCGCTGATGGCTTTGTTATCGCGCGATGTCGACTTGATCAACCTGCGTCTTGCTCCGACGGTATTGGCTAAAGAGGTGATCATGGCGGATCGGCGCATTTTTTGTGCGGATGAATACGCCGCGGATGAATTCGAAATGTTGACGATGTCCTTTTATCAACGCCTGAATGAGGAAAGAAAGGACCTCCTTGAAACGATTCAACGCACCGGTAGGATTTTGGCATGATCGATGATGTGGTTTTGAATAAGGCCGAAAGCATCGAACGCTGTGTGCGTCAGATACGCACCTATTACGCTTGGCCCAGTGATATCCCCTTTGAGTCAGACTATCTGCGTCAGGATGCGATTGCAGCAAATGTGTTGCGCGCGTGTGAACAGGCCATCGATCTTGCCAATCATGTTATCAAAATCCAACGCCTTGGTCTCCCGAAGGCGTCTCGGGAGAGTTTTCGTATCTTGGCTGAGCATGATATTCTAAATCCAGATCTGGCAATGCGCTTGGAGAAAATGGTCGGTTTCAGGAATATCCTGGTTCATCAGTATCAAAGCCTGGAGATTGACATTATGGTTGACGTCATCGAGAATAGGCTGGATGATTTGTTGGAGTTTACGGCGGCCATTTTGCAAGCGTAAGCATGGACGTCCTTTTGCAGATCGAATTCCCCCATCCCCCCGTCCCCCATCATGACAAAGAAAAAACATCAGACGCAACGCCAAAAGATCGCGCTCATTGGCGCAATTCTGGCCCTTTTTGGCGCCGCAGGCCTGTATGAACTGATCACCAACCCTTCGGGCAGACATGTGTTGGGCTCCCTGCTGGGCATGGGCGCGTGGCCCTTCGCCCTGTTTCTGGTGGGGTTAGGTCTGGCCATGGCCTTTTGGCCCCAGTTGGAACAACGCGTGGGCAGTTACTGGTATCCCGAGGCGCTGTTGGGGTTGCTCCTGGTTTATCTCAGTTTGCTGGCCATGAGCAGCCTTGTGTTAAAATCGCCTGACCCCTACATTGCCGCGCTGGATGGCCGCGGGGGCGGGCTGGTGGGCTGGGCCCTGTCCAGCGCCTCGTTGCAGATGCTGGGGGTGTTGATCTCTTGGATCCTGTGGCTCGGAACCCTGCTGGGCGGTCTCTATCTCCTCTATCTTTACACGCCCCTGCGTCTGCTCACGGTTCCGGGCGTGTCGGTGACCTGGGTGGAGCCGCCGATGCCCGAGTCGCAGACCCCCGCGCCCGCAGCGGCCGCGGCGCCCGCAGCCCCTGCGGAACAACGCCCGGCCAGAGCGAAGGCCGCAGCCAACCCCAAGACAAAACCGAAGCCCGCGGCCCAACCCGCCCAGCCGCGTCCCGCCCGCGCGGCCGCGAAATCCCCCGAAGCCAAGAAAGCGCGCGGGAAGCGTTCACTCCTGCGCAGAAAGCGCCGTCGTCCGGACGCGGCCCCTCCGCCCGGGAGTTCGCAGACCGCGCCTCCCGCTCCCGCCCCCCTCACCTCCTCGGAGCTGCCCCCCCTGAATCTGCTCCAGCAAGTGGAGGAAGGGGATTCGGCCCTGGAACAGGCCCACATCATGGCCAAAATCATCGAAGACACCCTGGCCAGCTTCGACATCCCGGCCAAAGTGGTGCAGATCAACGTGGGGCCCACCGTCACCCAGTTTGGGGTGCAGCCGGGGCAATATGAGAAGAACGGCCAGATCGTGCGGGTGCGCATCAGCAAGATCGTGGCCCTGGAGGATGACCTGGCCCTGGCCCTGGCCGCCAGCCCGGTGCGCATCGAGGCTCCGGTGCCGGGCAAGCCCTACATCGGCATTGAGGTCCCCAATCCCGAACCCACACTGGTCACCCTGCGCAGCGTTATCGAGTCCGCTGTCTTTCGGCAAATTGAAAGCCCCCTGGCCATCCCCATCGGTCGCGATGTGGGGGGCGAGGCCGTGGCCGCGGACTTGCACAAATTGCCGCATCTGCTTATCGCCGGAGCCACGGGCTCGGGCAAGTCGGTGGCCATGAACGCCATCATCTGCGGATTGCTGCTCAACAACGGTCCGGACCGGGTGCGGATGCTCATGGTGGACCCCAAACGGGTGGAATTCCCCGGCTACAACGGCATCCCCCACCTGCTGGCTCCTGTGGTCACCGAACCGGAGCAGGCCGGCGGCGCGTTGAGCTGGCTGCTCAAAGAGATGGATGATCGGTACAAGCGCTTCGCGGAGATGGGGGTGCGCAACATCGACGGCTTCAACGAGAAGGTCCCGCCCGAGGCGCGGCTGCCCTACATCGTTATGTTTGTGGACGAGCTGGCGGACATGATGATGACTGCGCCCGAGACCATCGAGGCCAAGCTGGTGCGGCTGGCGCAAATGGCCCGGGCCACGGGCATCCATCTCGTCATCGCCACCCAGCGCCCCTCGGTGGATGTGGTCACCGGGCTCATCAAGGCCAA
>CAZDCN010000238.1:0-4713 GCA_964503945.1 uncultured Caldilineales bacterium | reverse complement strand
CAAGCCTTTCATGCCTGTTGCTGAGGAACCGCGCCCGCTACCTTAGTAGTTACGAAAAATCAGAAAAATGATCTGCGCAGATCGGCGTTGCGAAGCATCCGCGTCATCAGCGTTCCCATTTTCATCGGTATCCGCGGGCGGGATTACGCCCGTCCTGCGCGCACCAGCTCTCGCACTTTGCGCTGACGGATCTTTTGCGGCTGCCGCACCAGGCTTTCCCCCACCAGGATGGCATCCACCCCCATCGCCTTCAGCGTCCGTACATCCTCCGCATTGCGGATGCCGCTCTCGGCCACCAGGAGTGCGTCGTCCGGGATGAGGGGGCGCAAGCGGGCGGTCGTGTTCAGATCCACCTGGAAGGTGCGTAGGTCGCGATTATTGACGCCGAGGATGCGGGGGTTCTGCTTCAACGCCCGCTCCAGCTCCCGCTCGTCATGCACCTCCACCAGGGCCTCCATGCCCAACTCTCGGGCGTAGTCCAGCAGGTCGCGATAATCCGCATCACCCAGCACCGCCATGATCAGGAGGATGGCATCCGCGCCCGCCACCCGAGCCTGGAGCACCTGGTAGGGGTGAAAAATGAAATCCTTGCGCAACACCGGCAGTTGGACGCCTTGCTGGCGAAAGGCCTCTTTGATGGCTGTCAGATATTCGAGCTGGCCCTGGAAGAAGCGAGCGTCGGTGAGGCAGGAGATGGCGGCCGCGCCCCCCTCGGCATAAGTCAACGCCAGGTCTACGGGGTCGAAATCTTTGGCGATGAGCCCCTTGCTGGGCGAGGCGCGTTTCACCTCGGCGATGAGGCTGACGCCGGGCCGGGCCAGCGCGGCCGCGAAATCCGTCGCGGGCGGGGTGAAGGTGAGCAGGGCCAGGAGATCGCGTTCAGGCGTTTCCGCCATCTGCTTGGGGACTTCCTGGCGCTTCCAGGCCATAATCTCGTCCAAAAGCTGGCCTTTCTCTCGGATGCGTTGCAATCGTTTTTTCATGGCGTCCGCGGTGCGAATCGAAACCTTGGGGAGGGAAATGCGTAAAATGAGAAGGACATCGGATGCTCTCCATTGTACTGAGGAACGATCCCGAAGGCAACTGAGGGCATAGCAAAAACGAGCTCTTTATCATTTCATTTGCCTTGTGCGCCTTTTCCTGCTACCATAAGCGCATCCTCGTTTCAAATCACGGATGCACCGCCATTTTTCATTCGCAAGGAAGGGAATGATCCAACTTGTTCAAAATCGAACCTGGCGATGGCCTTTGCTTATCGCTTTATTGATCGCTTTTATCGCGCTTCCCGCCTCCGCGCAAAGCAAAAGCGTCGTTTGGAATCGCTTCGATGTCGATATCACCGTGAACCAGGATGGGACTTTTGACGTCGTTGAAAAGCAGGAAATCCGCTTCATCGGCGGGCCATTCACCTTTGGATTCCGTGATATCAGCACGAGCAGCACGGAGGGGATCAGCGATATCCGCGTGGGAGATGTGAACGGTGACTATTTGACCAGCAAAGGGGAAGAACCAGGGACGTTCTATGTCGAACAACGGTCGGGGAGCGTCTATGTGAAATGGTTTTTCGAACCGACAGCCGACACTGTGCGCACCTTTACTATTCGCTATAAAGTGCACGGCGGGCTGCGTTACTACGACGAGGGGGATCAGCTCTGGTGGAAGGCCGTGTACGCCGACCGCCCGGCCGAGGTGAAATCCAGCGTGGTGACGGTCAAGGTTCCGGCGCCCGCGGTCATCGAAAACATGGACACCTATTTCACCAAGGCCGAGATGGCGTTGCTCGACGCCCAGACCGCCAAATTCACGGCCAAAGATCCCATTCCGCCCGGAAAGCCTTTCGAGGTGCGAGTGCAGTTCACCCATGGCGTGGTGGCGGGCGTCGCGCCCGCCTGGCAGGCCCAGGCCGACCGGGAAGCGGTGGTTTCGCGCTGGCGGAATGTGGTCAATGTGTTCGTGTTCCTCTTTGGGCTAATGCTCATCTTTTTGACCCCTGTAGCGCTCTATCTGCTGTGGTACGCTTTTGGACGGGACCCACGCCCTGCGATTGCACCCTCCTACCTGCCCGAGCCTCCCTCGGACCTGCCTCCGGGCATGGCGGGCGCGCTGGTTGACGAAAATGTGGACACCAAGGAGGTTATCGCCACCATCGTGGACTTGGCCCGCCGCGGCTATCTGCGCATGGAAGAATTGGGCGAGGATGACGACAGTGGCTACTCCTCCCGCGATTTCCTTTACACAAAGCTAAAAGAGCCCGATGACGCGCTGCGCCCTTACGAACGCTATTTGCTGGAAAAGTTCTTTGACGGCGCCCGCGAGCGTAAACTCTCGGATTTAAAGAATAGCTTTTACCGTTACAACGACAAAGTGCAGGCAATGATCTTCCAGGCGCTCACCGAAGAGGGTTATTTCCTGGCTGACCCGGTCAAAACCCGACGCAAATGGGTGGCGATAGGGTCCGCCGTGATCTTCCTCCTGGCTGCGTTCTCCTGCGTGGGCCTGAGCGCGCTCAGCGCCATCACAGATTTTGGAGGATTTCTCATCGTTGGCCCTGTGCTTTTCAGCTTCGGGCTCCTTATCCTCTCCCGGTTCATGCCCAAGAAGACGCAGAAGGGCGCGGACGAAGCCGCGAAATGGAAAGCCTTTCAGGTCTATCTCAAAAATCTGGATGACTACACCGACCTGGAGAAAGCAACCGATCTATTCGAGCGTTATCTGCCTTACGCCATCGCCTTTGGGCTGGAGAAGCGTTTTCTGAAGCTGTGGGAGCCGGTGCAAAATGTGCCCGTGCCTACCTGGTATGGACCCCGGCCCTGGTACGGCCCTCGCCCAGCCGCGGGAGGCGTCCCGGGTCACGCCAGCCCCGCGCCGCAGTCAGGCTCAGGCGGCGGCATGCCTACCCTGTCGGACGCCAGCTCGGGCATGGGTCGCAGCTTCGCCAGCATGAGCGCGGGCCTGGCCTCCATGTTTGCTGCGGCATCCGCCACCCTCACCAGTCGCCCCCAATCCTCCAGCGGTTCCAGCGGCGGTTGGTCGGGAGGAGGATGGTCGGGTGGGGGAAGCTTTGGCGGCGGGGGCGGAGGCGGCGGTTCCGGCGGCTTCGGCTAATCAAGGTCTCAAGCCCTTTCCTGAGGCTGCATCGAGATCCGAGTTCTTCTTCCGTCACATTTCCACACCTTAATCGCCAATCTCCAATCACGAATCTCCAATCATGAAAAGCACCGGACGTATCGCAGGCATCATTCTCATTGCCCTGGCCATCCTCATCTGCCTGGGCTCGGGCGCATGGTTTCTCACTGCCCTGTTCAGCGAAGCCACTGCCACCTTAGGCGGCCAGGTCCTGGGCTTCGTGCTTGTGTTCATCTTCATCGTGCTGCCTTTGGCAGCGGTCGGAGCCTATCTGCTTTGGCACGGCAAACAGGAGGAGGCCCGCATGTCTCGGGCCCAGCAGGAGCGCACCATCCTCAACATGGTCCTCGCCCAGGGCAAAGTGCGGCTCAACGACATTGCTCTGGAATTGAACCTGCCCCGGGACCGGGTGGAAGACCTGGTGCGCGACCTGGTGGGCAAAAACCTATTCTCAGGCGCCATCAACTGGAAGGATGGCATCCTCTACTCGGAGGAGGCTTCTCAGCTCAAAGCGGATCAGAAATGCCCCAACTGCGGCGCTCAATTAGAGCTGGCGGGCAAGGGGCTGATTGTTTGCCCTTATTGCGGCACGGAGATTTTCATTCACAAAGACTGACTCTATTCTGACCTCAGGAGGTTCTAGATGAAGGAATTCACCCAGAAGGCGGTGAACAAGGCCCAGGAGGGCCTGGACGCGGCTACATCCTTTCTGTCCGATCTCCCTGTCATCGGCGATTATCAGGACAAGGAGCGACGGCGGGAGGCGGATCGGCGGCTGCGGGAGAGCATCGCCCGGGCGCTGGAGGCTTCGCGCAAACGCATCATCGAAATCGAGCGTCTGCTGTTGAACAAGGGGAAGCTTACGGATCTTCCTTACGTAGACGTAGCTGCCAATCGATTGCAAACCCTTATCGACCGCATCCGCACCGCGCCTTCCGGCTATGCCGGCTTCTTCGACATGGAGACCATCCGCGAGCCGGAGTTGGAGAATCTTTATCGTTTCGACCAGGGCGTCGCGGCCACCGTGCCCGACATCGACGCCAGGATCGACGCGATGCAGCAGGCTATCCAGGCGGGCGAGGATTACTCGGAGACCCTGGTGGCCTTGATCCGGGAAATCGACGATCTGGGCGAGCGCCTGGACCATCGCAAGGAGGTCATCCGGGCCATCAGTGAAGATGTCGCCTCCCTGTCGGAACAATCCTCCCTCGAATCCACTGACTAACCGATAACCACATCCACCTCTTCATAACACACAAGGAGCGCCAGCTATGGTTCGCATTTTCGACATCATCCAGGCCCCCGACATGCCCCCGGACCGGCTCGTGGCCCGGGTGCCCGAAGTCGGTTGGGGCGATATCCGTCTCGGCTCACAGCTCGTGGTGGGAGAAAGCCAGAACGCGGTCTTCTTCCGCGACGGCAAGGCTCTAGACACGTTCGGGCCAGGCCGCCACACCCTGACCACCGCCAACATCCCCCTGCTCATCAACCTGTTGGGTCTGGCCTTCGACGGCGAATCGCCTTTCAAGGCCTCGGTCTATTTCGTGAACATGATCGACATGCTCGATCAAAAATGGGGCACCAGCC